>NZ_JBFRHD010000027.1:0-87852 GCF_052115685.1 Cupriavidus sp. 2KB_3 | reverse complement strand
CCCTCGAAGAAGTGCATGCGCGGATGGCTCACCAGGTCGCCGAGGCGGTCGGAGGCCATGTCCATGCCGTAGACCTCCCAGTCGGTGGTCTCCAGGATGCGGCGCGTGAGGTGATGGCCGATGAAGCCGTTGACACCAAGAATCAGGACTCGCTTGGGATGCATGTAATGATCAAACAGGAACAGAAAGATGAGCAGGAGAGCCGCTCAGCGCGAGGCCAGGGTCGGCGCCGGGCCGGGCACATTGGTCACCACCACCCGGCGCCAGTCGCGCGCCACCACGTACAACGGCAGCGTGGGCGACAGCGCCAGATAGGTCTCGGGCGACATCACGGCCATGGCGGGCTGGCCGTTGCGCCAGACCTTGGCGAAGGTGGCCATATCGGGCAGCCAGCGGTTCGGCTCCACCTCGGTGCCGAAGGACAGTTCGTCTGCCTCCGCCACCATGGTGAGCGGGTGCCGCACGTAGAACGGCAGGGTGTGGTCGAGCATCTTCACGCCATAGAACGGCATACCCGGCGTGAGCTTCTGCTGCACCAGCGGGGCGATGTCCGCGCCGGACGCCGGGCCGCCCACGGTCTCATGGCCGACCAGGGCCACCGTGAAACCGAGGTACATGCCGAGCGCGTACACCGCCACGCTGGGCAGCACGCCGCGCCGCAGCAGCCAGCGCGCGGCGGCAATGCCCAGCAGCATCACCACGAACGCCGCCGCCGCCCAGATCGCATAGGCGCGATAGAACGCGTTGGGCGTATGGTTGGCATTGAGCGTGGCCACCACCGGGCTGGCCAGCAGGCCGCATGCGGCCACGATGGCCATGCCGCCGAGCTGGCGCCGCCAGGCGCGGACATCGAGGCGGTCCAGCGCCACGCCGGCCAGGATGCCCATCGCCGGGATCACCGGCACGATGTAGCCGGGCAGCTTCGAGCGGGACAGGCTGAAGAACACGAAAATGGCGATGGCCCAGATGCCGGCCAGCAGCGCCGGGCGGAAGCGCTCCGCCGCGCCGGCCACGTCATCCACGTCACCCGGCCCAGCGGCCGGCGGCGTGCCGATGGCGCGCCACAGGCGCGGAAACAGTCCCACCCACGGCAGGAAGCCGCCCACCACCAGTGGCAGGAAGTACCAGATCGGACCCGGCCGCGAATGGACGCCCGAGGTATAGCGCTGCCAGTGTTCGTGGATAAAGAAGAAATGCAGGAATTCCGGGTTCCGCACCGACACCAGCCAGAACCAGGGCACCGTCACCGCCAGCAGCACCGCCATGCCGGTGGCCAGGTGCAGCCGACGCCACAGCCGCCAGTCGCGCGCGATGCCTATATAGATAACGAGGACCAGGCCCGGCAGTGCCACGCCCACCAGCCCCTTGGTCAACACGGCCGCGCCCATCGCCGCCCAGCAGCCGAGCATCCAGCCCCGCCGCGCGCTGACAGAGGCGGCGGGATGCTGCGCCAGCATCATGCAGGCGAGTACGCAGGCCATTACGCCGGCCAGCGTCATGTCGAGGGTGTTGAAATGCGCCGCCACGCTCCACATCGGCGCCGCCAGCAGGGCCAGCCCCGCGAAGGCCGCCGCGCGGGCGCCGAACCAGCGCCACGTGGCCAGCATCGACATGACGATGCCGGCCAGCCCGGCCAGCGCCACGCAAAGCCGCGCCTGCCATTCACCCACGCCCCACAGCGCGTACGTCAGCGCTGTGACCCACATGTGGAACGGCGGCTTCTCGAAGTACTTCAGCGCGTTGTAGCGGATGGTGACCCAGTCGCCGGTGGCCAGCATCTCGCGCGAGATCTCGCCGTAGCGGCCTTCGTCCGGCCCCAGCAGGTGGCGCATGCCGAGCGTGCCGAACCAGACCAGCAGCGCCACGGCGATGAACGCAGCGGCCCAGGCCATGGCCGGCGACCACGCGCCCACGTGCAAGCCCTCCAGCGGGCGGGCTGGCGTCACGGCAGGCTGCGGAGTGGACAGGGAGGGGGACGGCGGATGAGACTGCGAGGGCGGCATGGCGCGCGGGGGGCCGGGTGAGACGAGCGCGCAGGTTAGGAGAGCAACCTTAATCCCAGATTAAGCGTGCGGCGCCGCGCGCGCGGTGCTACGCTTCACGCCGTCCACCGTGCCGTATGCGCCCTTTTTCGCACCCAAGATGAGAATCCTTATCGTTGAAGACGACCCCATGCTCGGCGACGGCCTGCAGCGCGGGCTGAAGCTCAAGGGGCATGCCGTGGACTGGTTCGCCACGGGCGCAGAGGCGGATCGCGCCATCGCCGACATGCAATACGACGCCGTGGTGCTCGACCTCGGCCTGCCCGACGACGACGGCGTGGCCCTGCTCGCGCGCTGGCGCCAGCAGGGGCGCCAGACGCCGGTGCTGATGCTGACCGCGCGGGACGCCATCTCCAGCCGCATCGGCGGCCTCGATGCCGGCGCCGACGACTACCTGATCAAGCCCGTCGATCTCGACGAACTGGCCGCCCGGCTGCGTGCCGTGACGCGCCGCAGCGCCGGCATGCCCGAGCCGGTGTGGCACCACGGCGCGCTGACCTACCAGCCGGCCGCCCGGCAGGCCACGTGGAAAGGCCAGCCCGTCGACCTGACCGCACGCGAAGCCATGCTGCTTGAACTGCTCCTGGCACACCCGAGCCGCGTGCTGACGCGCGAATTCCTGCGCGAGAAGCTCTACGCGTGGGAACAGGGCGCGGAGAGCAACACGTTAGAGGTGCACATCCACCATCTGCGCCGCAAGATCCACCCTGGCATCGTCCGCACGCTGCGCGGCGCGGGCTATACGCTCGGCACCCCGGAAGCCATCACCAGCCCCGGAGACGACGCATGACCTTGCAGCGGCGCCTGATCCTGGCCGTGCTGTTGGGGGTGGCCCTGGCCTGGAGCCTTACCAGCGTGCTGATCTACCTCAGCACGCAGGAGGAAATCAACGAGCTGTACGACACCGCCATGGTGCGCATGGCACAGCAGATGCAGGCCATGCTGCCGCTGATCAACGTTGGCGCCGTGCCGCAGCCGCCGCCCCAGAGCGGCCCCCTGCCCGGCGATGCCGACCTGGGCGACATGGGCGACGCGGGGCTCGGCGATCTCGCCATCGCCGCGTGGCGGCCCGGCGGCGAGCCGCTGCATATCGACCCGGACGGCGACCGCCTGCCGCGCGCGCCGCACGTGAAGGGCTTCACCAACATCGCCATCGACGGCGTGCCGTGGCGGCTCTATTACCTCGACGATCCGGTGGAAGGCTGGCGCGTCTGCGTAGGCCAGATCCAGGCCGAGCGCGAGGAGCTGGTGGTGTCCTACCTCCAGGCCCAGGTGCTGCCGTGGGTGCTGGGCGTGCCGCTGCTGATGGCGCTGGTGGTGTGGGCCGTGCGCGTGACGCTGCGGCCGCTGCGCGCGCTCTCCGCCGCCATTGCCGCGCGCGCGCCTGGTGACCCGGCGCCGCTGGAACTGGCCAACGTGCCGCCGGAACTGGTGCCGCTGGTCGGCGCGATGAATACCCTGCTCCATCGCGTCTCCGCGTTGATCGAGCACGAGCGCCAACTCACCGCCGATGCCGCCCACGAGATGCGCACCCCGCTGGCCGCGCTCAAGGCGCAGTGGGACGTGGCCCGCCAGTCGAACGATCCCGCCGAACGCGCGCAGGCCTCCGCGAACGTGGAGGCTGGCATCGACCGGTTGAGCCATCTGGTGTCCCAACTGCTGACCATGAGCCGGCTCGAGGACGAAGACGCGCCGCCGGTGCGCGCGGCGGTGGACTGGCATGAGATCGTCCAGCAGGTGCTGTCCGATTGCCTGACGCTGTCCGAGCGCCGCCAGGTGGATATGGAAGTCACGTGGCCGGCGGCCATCCACCCGCCCCTGCCGGTGCGCGGCGATCCGGCGCTGCTCGGCATCATGCTCCGCAACCTGATGGACAACGCCCTGCGCTACAGCCCCGCCGGTACGCTGGTGACGCTGGCCTTCGCCCCGGACGCGATCACGGTGTCCGACCACGGACCCGGCGTGGCGCCCGGCCTGCTGCCGCGCCTGGGCGACCGCTTCTTCCGCGCCGCCGGGCAGCGTGAGCAGGGCAACGGGCTGGGCATCTCCATCGCCCGGCGCGTGGCCACGCTGCACGGCCTGTCATTAACCTTTGATAACCTCGCCAACAGCGGCCACACCGGGCTGATCGCCACCATCCGCCCTGCCGAGGGCAAGACGCCACCCATCCACTTGCCATGAGCGCTGTACCAGACCTCGACCACACTGACGACCACGGCAACGCCTGGGCGGTATTCCTGATCTTCCTGCGGCTCGGGCTGACGTCGTTCGGCGGCCCGGTGGCGCATCTCGGCTATTTCCGCGAGGCCTTCGTCACGCGGCGGCGCTGGTTCAGCGAGCAGGCTTATTCGGATATCGTCGCGCTCTGCCAGTTCCTGCCCGGCCCGGCCAGCAGCCAGGTCGGCATGGTGATCGGGCTCTCCCGGGCCGGCTACCGGGGCGCGCTGGCGGCGTGGCTCGGCTTCACCATGCCTTCGGCCATCGCGCTGATTGTGCTGGCGATGGGGCTGTCGGCCACGGGCAACCACGTGCCGGACGGTCTGCTGCATGGCCTGAAGGTGGCGGCGGTGGCCGTAGTGGCACAGGCGGTGTGGGGCATGGCCCGTTCGCTCTGCCCCGATGCGCCGCGCCTGAGCGTGATGGCGCTGGCGGCGACGGCGGTCATCGCCGTGCCGTCGCCGTGGTGCCAGGTGGCCGTGATGCTGGCAGCGGGGCTGGCCGGCGCGCGCTGGTTCCGGCCCGCCCAGGCGCAGCCGCATGCAGCGCTGCCGGTGCCCATCGGCCAGCGCGCCGGCGCGGGCTTCCTGCTGGCGTTCGTCGTGCTGCTGGTGGCGCTGCCGCTGGTGCATCGGATAGTGCCGAGTCAGCCGCTGGCGCTGGTCGACGCGTTCTACCGGGCCGGTGCGCTGGTGTTCGGCGGCGGGCACGTGGTGCTGCCGCTGCTCCAGGCGGCCGTGGTGCCCACGGGCTGGGTCGATAACGACACCTTCCTGGCGGGCTACGGCGCGGCGCAGGCCGTGCCGGGGCCGCTGTTCACGTTCGCCGCCTTTTTGGGCGGTGCGATGCGCACGGCGCCTTCGGGCTGGGCCGGCGGCATGCTGTGCCTCGTGGCGATCTTCGCGCCATCGTTCCTGCTGGTCTTTGGCGCGCTGCCGTTCTGGGAGCGGCTGCGCCGCAACGCCGGCGCGCAGGCGGCGCTGGCCGGCGTAAATGCCGCCGTGGTCGGCCTGCTGGTGGCGGCGCTGTACGCGCCGGTCTGGACCAGCGCGATCCACGCCCCGGCGGACTTCGCGCTCGCGCTGCTGGCGCTGGTGGCCCTGGCCGCGTGGCGCCTGCCGCCGTGGGGCGTGGTGCTGGCCTGCGCGGCGGCCGGCTGGGTACTTGGCGGCTGAGGTGTCAACCGAGGTGTCAACCGAGGCGTCAGCCCGGCAGCGCGCTGGCATCGTATAAAGCCGCGAACTCGGGGCTCGGCGGAATCGGCTGGATGATGTCCAGCATCACGCCGCTGGGGTCGACGGTGATGAAATGGCGCTGGCCGAAGGCTTCGTCGCGCAACGGCAGCAGGATCGGCAACCCCGCCGCCTGCATGCGCGCGTGCACCGCGTCCACATCCTCCACTTCGAAGTTGAGCAGCAGGCCGGCTGCCTGCTGGCCGCGCGCCGGAGCGGGAATCGTCTCATGCGTGCAATCGAGAATAGCGAGGTTGGTGCACGCGTCGGCGTTGGACTGCAGGTGCACGTACCAGTCGCTCTCGAACAGCGGCCGGAAATCCACGTGCCGCGTGTAGAACGCCACCGTCTCCGCCACGTTGGCGGTCATGATCACCGGGTAGTAACTCGTTGTTTTCATCGCATGTCTCCGTTGTGGCGCGCCGGTCCGGGCGCGGATCGCATAACATACAGCCTGTATCTTTTCTGAATTTATAACATACAGGCTGTATGTATGCAAAGTAAAAAGACCCGTTCGAACCAGGAACGAACGGAGGCGACGCGCGCTGCCCTGCTGTCTGCCGCACGCAAGCTGTTCGTTGAAAAAGGCTATGCGGCCACCTCGACGCCCGAGATTGCGGCAGCGGCCAACATCACGCGCGGGGCGCTCTATCACCATTTCGCGGACAAGCAGGACCTGTTCCGCGCAATCCTGGAGGACGAGGCGCGCGCCGTGGCCGGGGAGATCGAGCAGGCCGCGCCGGATGCGCTGCCGGTGCGCGCGGCATTGATCGCCGGCAGCGAAGCCTATCTGGCCGCGATGACCGTGCCGGGCCGCACCCGCCTGCTGCTGATCGACGGCCCGGCGGTGCTCGGCACCGACGCGATGTTCGCGCTCGATGCCGCGCACGCGGGCCGCACCCTGCGCGAGGGCCTGGCGATGGCCGTCGGCCACGGGCTGCCCAGCGGCACGCCGGTCGATGCGCTGGCCGCCCTGCTCTCGGCGGCCTTCGACCGCACCGCGCTGGCCATCGCGTCCGGTGCAGACGCCGACGCATTCCGCGCGGCGATGATCGGCATGATCGAACGCACGGTGGCGCCATCGTGAAGCGCGCGTGGCGGTGGCTCGTTGGCAGCGCGATGGCCGCCATGCTGGCGCCCTGCGTCGCCACGCCAGCCGCTGCTCCGGTTATGCCAGTGACCACGATCGACGTGGTCGAGGGCGACTGGCACACCGATATCTGCATCCGCACCGAGGATGCCGATGCGCGCCTGCTGCGGCTCACCGTTGGCTACGAGGGCTCGCGTTTTCTTTGTTTCGGATTTGGTGATCGTCAGTACCTGCTCAGCCGCGAGCGCGGCCCGATGACACTAATCTCGGCGCTGTTGCCCGGAGAAGGCGCCATCCTGCTGACAATCCTGCGTGATAACCCGGCGGCGGCGTTCGGCGCCGGGAACGTGGTGCGGCTCTCGCTCGACGATGCCGGCATCTCGCAGCTGCGCCAGTTTCTTGGGGATGCGGTGCGGACGGACGCGTCGGGAAAACCCATCGGGCTCGGTGATGGTCCCTATGAAGGCGGGTTGTATTTCGCGGCCACGGCCACTTACGCGGGCTTCTACACCTGCAATACGTGGACCGCGCACGCGTTGCGCACGGCGGGCGTGCCGGTGCGCGGGCCGGTGCTGTTCGCCGATGGCGTCATGCGGCAGGTGCGGGAGATTGCAGCGGCGGCGGCGGCACCGGCGGCGCCCTGAGACAGCCTGGCTCTCAGGGCGCCGCATGATCGGGCCGCCGCTCGCCGCCCGCCGCCGCCGTACTCCTACCGGCGCGGCGTCACGCCATTAGTCCTTCAGCAGCGCGGCACGCCGTTGCACATCGGCAAGATTGCCGCTGACCGCCTTGGTCAGCCGCTGGCCATAGTCGGCATCGGCCTTGTAGAAGTGACTCAGCATGATCTGCTTGATTTCCGCATGCTTCACCGCCCCGAGGTCGGCGGCCAGGTTGCCGATCAGGTTCTCCTGTCCCGTTTTGGACAACTTGCGATAGTACTCGCCGGCCTGCGTGAAGTTGTCCGTGCGGGTGATCGGCGCCTGCTGGGTCGTGCCCGCCAGCGGCGTGCGTGCAAAGCGATAGTGCGGATTGTCGGAATACGCCCCGGCCATCCGCGACGGCTGGTAGTTGATGTCACCCTTCGTGCCGCCAATGTCACCATGGCCGTCGCTGTTGTAGTTCCGCACCGGCACGCGCGGAAGGTTGACCGGCAACTTCTGCTTGTTGGCGCCGAGACGGTACGTCTGCGCGTCATAGTAGGAGAACAGCCGGCCTTGCAGCATGCGGTCTTCGGACGGCTCGATGCCCGGCACGAGGTTTGCCGGCGAGAAGGCCGACATCTCCGTGGTCTCGAAGAAATTCTCCGGCACTTTGTTCAGCGTCAGGGTGCCGAACTTGCGGGACGGCACATCGGGCCAGACCTTGGTCGAATCGAGCGGATCGAATCGGAATTTGCCGAGATCCTCGGGCTTCATCAGCTGCACGTACAAGTCCCATTTCGGGAAATCGCCACGCTGGATGGCCCCGAACAGGTCGCTGGTGAGGTTGTTGAAGTCCATGCCCTGGATCTTCTCGGCCTCTGCCCGGGTGAGATATTTCTCGCCCTGGCGCGGACGCCACTGGAACTTGGCGTAATTCACCTCGCCCTTGGCGTTGATCAGCTTGTAGGCATGCACGCTGTTGCCCTGCATCATGCGGTACGACGCCGGGATGCCGAGGTCCGAATAGAGCTGCGTCAGCATGTGCGTGCTCTCCGGCACGTTGCTGAAGAAGTCGAAGATGCGGTTCGGATCCTGCAGGTTGGTCACGGGCGAAGGCTTCAGCGCGTGCGCCATGTCCGGGAACTTGATCGCGTCACGGATGAAGAAGATCGGGGGGTGATTGCTCACGAGGTCCCAGTTGCCCTCGTCCGTGTAGAACTTGGTGGCGAAGCCGCGCGGATCGCGCACGGTCTCGGGCGATCCCCTGCCGTGGACCACGGTAGAGAACCGCACCGTGACCGGCGTGCGCTTGCCGGCGCCGGCAAACACCTTGGCGGTCGTCAGATCAGAAAAATCTGCTTCGGCGACAAATTCTCCCTGTGCTGCGGTGCCGCGGGCGTGCACCACGCGTTCGGGAATCCGCTCACGATGGAAGCGCTGGAGCTTCTCGATCAGGTGGACGTCCTGCAGCAGCGTCGGACCATTCGGGCCGGCGGTCTGGGAGTTCTGGTTGTCGCCGATGGGCGCGCCGTTATCGCGCGTCATGGTTTGGGCACCGGCGGAGATGGAAAACAAGGCAGCAAGGCCGTAAGCGACGGGTTTGAGTGCAAATCGTCTGAATCGAGCCATTTTGTGGGTCCTCGGAAATGCCTGAATCTGGCATGTGAGGGGGCGCCGCGCCATCTTAGGCGGCCCGCCTGCCACGGCGCCAATTGTGATGTTCAATGACCCTGATGCATTGCATCAATCGATGCGCCGCACCAATTCTTACACCCGTTTGAGATGTTGGTTGGCACGCGTGCGGACGCTACAGTGACGCGGCTTCACTTATCGAATAAAAACGAATTCCAAGGAGACATCATGCATCAAGCTGTTTCGCAGGCAGCCCTGTTCGTCGTGGCCGGCCTCCTCCTAGCGGGGTGCGGCGGAAGCGACGATCCACCCGCCCAGCCCGTCGCCGAAACCCCGCCGCCCACCGTGCAGCCCGAGGAGGCGCGGCCGCAGGACACCCGCGCGTTCACTATCGACACAGCCGCCCTCGCGCAGAAACTCACGCCCCTGGCGGGCGCCCCCGCCGCCGACCGCTGGTCCGGCGTGCTCGGCAAGGCCGGCTATATGGTCGAAGTGCCTGCGGCCTGGAACGGCAAGCTCGTGATGTACGCGCATGGCTACGCCGGCACCGGCAACGCGCTCGACGTCACGCTGCCGAGCATCCGCCGTCACCTGCTCGAGGCCGGCTACGCGTGGGCCGCATCGAGTTATTCAACGAATTACTATGACGTGCGGGCGGGCGTGGAGGACACGAACGCGCTTGCGCTGGCCTTCGTCGACATCGCCAAGCAGAACGGCCGCACGCTGGCCGCGCCGACGCGCGTGTACATCATCGGCCATTCGATGGGCGGCCATGTCAGCGCGGCGGCCGTGGAAGCCGAGACCATCGCCACGGCCAACCACAAGGTCACGTACCACGGCGCGGTGCCGATGTGCGGCGTGGTGGGCGACACCGAGCTGTTCAACTACTTCGGCGGCTACCAGACCGCCGCCCAACTGCTGGCCAACGTGCCGGCCACGTCCTGGCCCGTGAGCAACTGGGCGCAGATCGTGTCGTCGGTACAGGCGGCACTGTTCACCACCTACCCCGTCACCAACACGGGCCAGGGCGAGAAACTGCGCCAGATCGTCAAGAACCTGACCGGCGGCGAGCGGCCGATGTTCGCCATCGGCTTCAGCGGCAGCCCCGCCTCCAAGGGGCTGCAGGACGCGGTCTGGAGCACCTTCGGCCAGGACGGCACGGTCAACGGCGTGCTGACGCAGAACGTGGTGGACACCACCGGCCTGACCTTCCAGCTGGACGACGATGCCGCGCTGACGCCCGAGGAGCAGGCGATCAACACCTCGATCTTCCGCGTGAAACCGGTGGCCGACGCCAACCGGCTGCGCCGCGACGGCCTGCGCTGGATTCCGAAGACAGCCGCGCAGATCAGCGTGCCGGTGCTGACGCTGCACACGCTGGGCGACATGTACGTGCCCTTCAGCATGGAGCAGATCTACAAGCGCCGCGCGGATGCCAACGGCACGTCCAAATGGCTGGTACAGCGCGCGATCCGGGGCATCAGCCATTGCGACTTCACGGTGGCCGAGCAGGTCCGCGCATTCGACGACATGGTGGCCTGGGAGCAAACCGGCACCCCACCCGCCGGCGACGACGTGCTGACACCATCAGTAGTGGCCAACGCCAACTACGGCTGCAAGTTCACCGACAACACGCTGGGGGCGGACGACTCGGCATCCAACACGGCCCTGCGGCAAGGGGCGGCGGCAGCGGCGCCGTGTACGCCGTAGTCGGCTGGAAATGAAAACAGAGCCGTCGGGAGACGGCTCTGTTTGTCAACTAGCGTGGATTATCTGGCGATATTGTCGGAAGCTGGACAGCAGTAATTGGGGCACCGTGCCGCGACAGCAATCTCGACTGTGTGGAGCATTTGGTCGTCGGCTCCCGTCATGTCCGTGTGGCGGATCTGCGGAGGTTCAGCCAACGCGCTATCCGGCATACCCGAGTTCTTCAGCAGTCGCTGCACGTGTTCCACTCTCGTTTCGGCCATTTTACGGCTAACCCCATAGCCCTCCCACGCGACGATTATTATTGCGTCGAACCCCGAGGGAAAATACTTTCTCGTCTGGATCCGCCAATCCGCAAAGCGCTTGACCTCCGCGGTCAAGAGCGCCGTCGAACTGCGAAGAAACTTTACTTCGTGCGTGGCCGCGGAGAGACTGCAAGCGTGGGAACCAAAGCTTGTGAGCGTGAACGTTGCGATCACTGCGAGGCGCGTCAAGGCGTCCATTTGTGGTCTCCGGAGCCGTGCCAGTTCGGGATATCTGCGACATAGGCCGCAATGTTGTCCGCGTTCTCTATCAAGAATTTGTTCTGTCGCGTGGCCATCCATCGCCCCGCTCGAATATTCGAGAAAAGATCATTGGTATCCATTGCGGCGGGGAAATGGGAGAGCTCATGTACGAGCACGGTGAGCTTGCTGTCCACGTCAAGCGGCACACCATTTGTTCTGCGCACTTCCGACAGATAGCAGAATTTGGTACCTATGAAGATCGTAAAGCTCTTGTCAGGTTTGCAAACGCTAGCGGTTGCGGGCTCTTCACCGTCTTTCGCTGCGGGAACACACCCGACCGCCGCCAGGTTTTCTTTGCTGAACCGCTCGAAATTCGTCTCAGTGAGTCCCAATGTAATGTCGCGCATGCGTTGGAGACCTCCCTGTAACCGACTACGTATGCGCGGGGTGGCTTCGGCAAACCATATCTTTACCCTGTCCTGGTCTGCCGCATTCCAACGCGCCAGTTCGGCGAGCCGGTCATCCATATAAGCGACCGCCAAATCCCGTACCCGCATCACCGTCACATAAAACTCCGCATTGGTCATATTCGGGCAGATCATCGTCGAATCCGCCTCGTAGGCCGCGAGGCTTGCCGCATCCGGCCCGCTCTGCCCCCTCCCCAACTTGTCGTGAGCCTCAGGCATTTCCGAGAAACCCGCCGCGCCCTTTACGTTGCCGCTGACAACCTCCGTTGACATCGTGTACTGCGATGCAAACACCCGCGGCTTTTCCTTGCATTGGCAATACACGCGCGCGCCTTCCACCAGCACGGATTTCCCATTGTCAGTCCAGCGCGGATCGCAATCGTTGTAGACGGGACCGCCGACCTTGCAGGCGGGGCACGTGGCGTGGTCCCCTTCCAGGCCAAGGCGTTTGCCCATGTTTGTGGAATCGCTGGTGGCGATCAGCCAACCACCCGTGCTGGTGCGGCTCGCCCCATCCAGCATGTGCCGCTTGTCGTTTCGCATCATGTTCTCTTCCATTCATGGCAAGAGCACACAGCATCACGTGATGCGATTTGAGCGGTCTATAGCAGTTCTCTGATTTCGCCAAGCACACGCAGATTTTCCCGCCGCGGGTTCCGAATCGTCGTGGGACTGCAATGGAAATGTGCCGGCGCACAAACAAATAGAGCCGTCCTTAGGACGGCTCTGATTCCCCGCTACTTGGCAATCCACCCGACCCATCCCGGCAGCTCTATGGCTTGCCGTGGACATTGGCCGGGCGGTGGTCTGTCGGGCCCGTGGCGACCCCTCCGGTCGCATTATTCAGTGCGATATATACAGCGGGCGCGACAAGATGACATTCTGCGGATGCAATATTGCCGTAATAAGTCTTTGCGGGGCAGCATCACGCACATCCACTGTCTGCCGACGCAAATTTCGACGACTACGCGGCCTGATCCATCGTTAGAATGAAATGGCCCTTAACTCGGAGTTGCCATGAAACGCCATCCCATTGCCGTGACGGAAACGACGCCAGAGGGCCTAGCTGCCCTCGTCTACCACCTTGCCCATGGCGCCAGCCAGGGGCAGCTCGATCCGGAATTCGTGCGCAAGCTTGCCAAGCGCGTTGGCAAGGAGCTGGAGGCCATGGAAGAAGCCGACATGCTTTCGCCGCACGACAAGACGCAGTTGCATCAGGCCATCAACACGCTGTGCCACACCGCTGAAGCAGAAGAAGGGGCGATGCTGACCAAGGCGCTGGAGCGCCTGCGCGCCGCGGACGCGGGCAACGCCCGGCCCGTCTGATTCCTTCCCGCGCCGCCTCCCAATACCGAAAATACCGAACACAACAAGCAGAACGCCCCTTCCCGCCAAGCCGGGTAAGGGGCGTTGTGCTTTCCGACAGGATGAGGGGAAAGGCCTCGCCTGCCGGTTCTCGCTCAAGCGCGATGCTTAGAAGCGATGACGCACGCCGACGACTGCGCCGGTCTGGTTCTGGCCGGCCACAGCCGTGCCAACACCGCTCAGGCCCAGGCTGGACGTGCCCTTGTTGCGCACGTAGCCAACGTTCAGGTAAGCGTCCGTACGCTTCGAGAACGAATAGTCGGCCGACAGGACAAACATCCACGGATCGTTGCCGCTGTCGTGGGCGTCGGTGTAGTAGGCGGCGCCGGTCAGCGACAGGGCCGGCGTCACGCGGTACAGGCCGCCGAGCCAGTAGACGTTGCTGCGCGCAGCAGCCGTGGCCGGGGTGGCGATGCCGTCATCGCGCATCCAGCGGTAGCCGGCGAACACCTTGGCCACGCCGAAGTCGTACGACGAGCCCACGGCCAGGCGCTTGACAGCGCGGTCGGACGTAGCCGACGTGGCGCCCTGGTACTGGTCATAGGCCGTGCCGACCGAGAAGCCGCCGGCGGTGTAGGCCACGCCTGCGCCCACGTTGCGGCCAGCCTTGTAGTCGCCCGGCACTTCGCCCGGCGAGCCGGACACCGCGTCGCGGCCCGTGCTGTAGAAGGCCGTGGCGGTCAGGCCGCCGAACTTGCCGGTGTACTTCAGGGCGTTGTCGGCGCGGCCGTTGAAGCCCGAATCGACGCTGTTCAGCGAGTAGCGCGGGCCCACGCCCATCGGGTCATAGGCACCGAACAGGTCATACAGCGAGTTCTGCTGGCGACCCAGGGTCACCGCGCCGAAGCTGCCTTGCAGGCCGACGAAGGCCTGGCGACCGAACAGGCGGTTGCCCTGGCCGGACACGCCGGTGTCGATATCGAAGCCCGATTCCAGGGTGAAGATGCCCTTCAGGCCGCCACCGAGGTCTTCCACGCCACGCAGGCCCCAACGCGAGCCAGACAGGTTGCCCGAGTTCATGCGCACGGCCGTCTGACCATTGCCGCCCGGCACGTGGCTCGCCACTTCCACGCCGGCGTCGACGATGCCATACAGGGTGACGTTGGACGCGGATTGGGCGAGGGCTGCGCCGGACGTTGCGCAGGTAGCGGCTGCCGCCAGGGCAAATAGAGCTTTCTTCACTGTGGTTTCTCGTTTTGTTAAGACATTGAGATGCTTCCCCGTTCCGGTCGCGGCAGGCGCGCGGCGGCGCCTTGCTACACCGGATGCCCGTGCGGGTCTCTGGGGGGCGAGCAGATTGTTACAACCCAATATGAAACGAATGTGTCGTAGGCATTACTGCAACACCCCCCTACCGGGGGATACGCACCCGGGAACCACGCAAAATCCGGGTTTTCCCGACCCGTGATTTGGTAGGATTCACACCTTTCGAGATTGGCGTGCGAGCGGACCCGTTGTGATGCGGACGCAACATGCCTGCGTCATGCCCCTGGACCCCATCAGAAGACCTATCAAGCCAAGGCTTGCCGCCCCGCTGGCACGACTGCGCGCCCACCTGCAATCGCGGTGGCTGCCGATGCTGCAACCGGCGATCCAGCGGCTGCGCCGGCCCACCCGGCGCGAAGTCCTGCTGGGCGTGGCGGCCATCCCCGCGTTGTTCCTGCTCTATGTGCTGGTCCTGATTCCGTTCACGCCGGGCATCAGCGACATCCGCAAGGCCAAGTCCGAGCAACCGGCCCAGGTGCTGTCCGCCGATGGCAAGGAGCTGGCCGTCTACCGCTGGGCCAACCGCGACTGGGTCGCGCTCAAGGACATCTCCCCCAATGTCGTCGATGCGCTGATCGCCACCGAGGACCACCGCTTCTACCAGCACCACGGGCTGGACTTGCGCCGCACCGCCTCCGCCGCGCTGCACACCTTCTCGGGCGACCGCCAGGGCGGCTCCACCATCACGCAGCAGCTGGCCCGCAACCGCTATCCCGAGGACATCGGCCGTGCGCCCACCATGACGCGCAAGCTCAAGGAGGCGATCACCGCGTTCAAGATCGAGGCGCTGTACTCCAAAGACGAAATCCTTGAGACGTATCTCAATACGGTGCCCTTCCTGTACAACGCGTTCGGCATCGAGATGGCCGCGCGCACCTATTTCGACAAATCCGCCGACAAGCTCGACGTGCTGGAAGCCGCCACGCTGATCGGCATGCTCAAGGGCAACAGCTACTACAACCCGGTACTGAACCCCGAGCGCGCGCTGGAGCGGCGCAATATCGTGCTGGCGCAGATGGTCAAGCGCGGCAAGCTGGATGCCGGCCGCTTCGAGAATCTCAAGAAACGGCCATTGCGGATCGACTTCGAGCGCCAGACCGAGGCCCCCGGCCCGGCTGCCCACTTCGCCCAGCAGCTGCGCAAATGGCTGATCGGCTGGGCCGATCGCAACGACTACAACATTTATACCGATGGGCTGGTGGTCCACACGACCATCGACTCGCGCCTCCAGGCCATGGCCAACCAGGCCGTGACGCGCCAGGGCAACCAGCTCCAGTCGATTGCCAACGCGGCCTGGGCGCCGCGCGCGGGCTGGGCGGAAAGCCGGGCGCTGGTGCAGGCCTTCGTGCGGGAGACGCCCGAGTTCCGTGCCGCCGTGGCCGGCGGTCAGAGCGAGGAAGATGCCCTCAAGCGTCTCTTCGCCGACCGCGCCTTCATGCAGGCGCTGCGCCAGCAGAAGACGCGGGTGCAGGCCGGCTTCATGGCGCTGGACCCGTCCACGGGCGCCATCCGCGCCTGGGTGGGCAGCCGGGACTTCACGGTCGATGCCTTCGACCACGTGGCGCAGGCGCGCCGCCAGCCGGGCTCCACCTTCAAGCCGTTTGTCTATGGCGAAGCCTTCGCGCACGGCCACGCCCCCGAGGAAACGCTGTTCGACAACCCCGTGGAGATGCAACTGGCCGGCGGCGAGATCTGGCGCCCGACCGACGAGTCCCCCGCCACGGGCCGTGCCCTGAGCCTGCGCGACGGCCTGGTCTATTCGAAGAACACCATCACCGCGCAGCTGGTGCAGGCCGTGGGGCCAGACCGCGTGGCGCGGCTGGCACGGGCCATGGGCGTGCGCGAGAGCAAGCTGGATGCGGTGCCGTCACTGGCGCTGGGCACCAGCCCGGTCACGCTCAAGGAAATGGTGTCGGCCTACGGCACCATCGCCAACGGCGGCCTGTACCTCGCCCCGACCATGGTCACGCGCATCGAGGACCGCGAGGGCAATGTGCTGGCGCAGTTCCGCGCCCCCTCGCCCGAGCGCGCGCTGTCGGCCACGGCCAACGAGACCCTGGTCGATGTGATGCGCGATGTGATCGACCGGGGCACCGGCACCGCCATCCGCAGCCGCTACGGCATTCGCGCCGACGTGGCCGGCAAGACCGGCACCACGCAGGACAACGCCGACGGCTGGTTCATCCTGATGCATCCGCAGCTGGTGGCGGGCGCCTGGGTGGGCTTCAACGACAGCCGCGTGACGCTGCGTAGCGACTATTGGGGCCAGGGCGCCCATAGCGCGCTGCCCATCGTCGGCGACTTCTACCAGCGTGCCCTGCGTACGCGGGTCATCGACGGTCGTGCGCGGTTTGCCGAGGCGGACGAGAAGACCTGGTACACCTCGATCACCGGGCAGGTGCGGGGCTGGTTCCAGCGGCTGTTCGCCTCGAACAAGTCCGATCAGGCGCCGGCCACGCCGCGCCCCGCGCCGCGCCGGCCGGTGCTGCCGGCCACGGAGGCGGAGGCCATGCCATCGGGTGGTTCGGGTGGTTCGGGTGCCTCGGGGGCAATGGCCGGGAATGGGCAAGGCGGCGGGGCGAATACCGAGCACGCAGAGTCCGCCGAGCCCGGCATGGCGCTCGATCCCAATGAAGTCGTGGAAGTGTTGCCGGCATCGGAACCGGAACCGGCGATGGCGTCCGCGCCAGGCGTGCCATCCCCGTTCCCCGCGAACCCGGCGATGGCGCCGGCCCCCGTCCGCTAAGGACGACCCGGGCTTACTCGCCGGAGCGCAGGCGCGTTACGGCGTTGCTGCCCGGCTCGGACACCTTGTCGCCCGGCAAGACCTCCACGGGGCCGGAACGGATCACGCGCAAGGCGTCTTCCGAAATCGTCAGCGGCGGCTCGGCCGTGGGCCGCGCCAGCAAATAGCCCTGCGCATAGTCGATGCCAAGGTCGCGGCAGATGCGCAGGTCGGCTTCCTGCTCGATCCCCTCGGCCACCAGCGCCGTGCCGCTGCTATCGGCGAGGCTGCGGATGGCGCGCAGCGCCTCCTGCTGGAACGGCGATGTCGCCACGCCATCCACCACCACGCGGGCAATCTTCACGTAATCGGGTTTCAGGGCGATCCACTGCCCCAGGCTGGCGTGGCCGGTGCCGTAGTCGTCCAGCGCGAACTGGGCGCCGCGCCCACGGATGGACTCCACCGCGCGCGACAGGCATTCCAGCGAGCCCAGCGGCGCCTGCTCGGTCAGCTCGATGACGATGCGGTCCGAAGATATGCCGTGGGTCTTCAGGAAAGCGCGCACCTCGTCGCGATGGCTATCCACCTCGCGAATCGAATCGGCGCTGTAGTTGATGAAGAGCTTGCCGGGCAGCCCGGCGCGCATGAACGCGGCAATGCAGATGCGCGATGCCAGGCGCTCGAGCCGCACCAGACAACCCACGCGCGCCGCTTCAGCGAACAGCGCGACGGGGCTCTCCAGCGGCGTCCCGGCGGGACCGCGGATCAGGGCCTCGTAGCCAATGATCTCGCCATTGGCGAGCGACCCGATCGGCTGGAAAACAGGCCGCAGGCGTTGGTGTTCGAGGCAATCGGCAATAGTAGGCGTCAGAGGTCGCGACAAGGCTTGCACTCAAACTGGCTGTGGATCGTGCTGTGGGCAAAAGCCACTCCCACTGCTGGCTAACGGCGTGCCCAAGACGCAACTTGATCCCCCACTTGCAGGGGGGATCCCATTCAGCGTGCACTCTGCGTCACACCGGGCGCGTCTGGCAGCGCCTGCGTCCATGCGCCCGGCCCGGCATGTTCCCGATCTTGTGTGGCAATTTTGTGACGGAAGACGCATGGGCGCTGTCACGCCGGCGTCACGAAACCGTCGGAAAATCCACCCCGAATCACCAGGCGCAAGTCCGACTTGCCTGCCGCCAATGCGGCACCGCAGCGACGGAATATCTTGACGCCTGATTTTTTGGCGCTTCAATGAAAACGTTTTCATTGCTCGCCACCTGACCGCCGACACCGCCCATGCCCAATGCCCGCCGCTCCGTTTTTCTGTCTGCCGATACCGAAGGCGAACGCGGCAATGGCGTGACGCTGGCAGACGTGGCGCTGGCCGCTGAAGTCTCGCTGGCCACGGCCTCGCGCGTGTTCAGCCATCCGCAACTGGTGCGCGAGAGCACCGCCCAGCGCGTGCACGAGGCCGCGCGCCGGCTCGCCTTCCGCCCCAACCTGCTCGGCGCCAAGCTGCGCTCGCAGCAGACCCGCATCCTGGGCGTGATGCTGCCCACGCTGGAAAACGCCGTGTTCGCCGAATGCTGGGCCGGGATCGAGGAAGTCTCGCTGGCCACCGGCTATTCGCTGATGCTGGTGACCAGCGGCTACGACCCCGCCCGCGAGCGCGAACGCGTGGAATACCTGCTGCGCCACCGCGTGGACGGCATGGTGCTGACCGTCTCGGACGCCGCGCAGAGCGCCGTGCTCGACCAGCTCGACAGTGAAGCCGTGCCCTACGTGCTGGCCTACAACCAGGCCAGCCCGGCGGGCCGGCGGCACTCGGTCTCCGTGGACAACCGCACCAGCGCCTGCGAGGGCGTGAACGCACTGATCGCCGCCGGGCATCGCCGCATCGCGGTGGTGTCGGGCGCGTTCATGGCCTCTGACCGCGCCCGGCAAAGGTTTGCCGGCTACGAGGATGCGATGCGCGCCCACGGCCTGCCGCCGCTGCCGCCGGTGAACCTGCCCTCCCATACCGCCAGCCACAGCGAGCGGATTGGCGCGCTGATGGGCGCCTCCGCCGCGCCCACCGCCTTCTTCTGCACCAACGACCTGCTGGCGATCGGCGTGATTTCGGATCTCAAGCGCCTGGGCCTGCGCGTGCCGCGCGACGTCTCCGTGCTCGGCTACGACGGCATCGCGCTCGGCGCGCTGGTGGAGCCGCCGCTGGCCACCGTGGTGCAGCCCAACCCCGACATCGGCGCCACCGCCGTGCGCCTGCTGCTCAAGCGCCTGCACGCCGGCACGCGCCCGGAGGCGCTGTCCGCGTCCGCCCCTTGCGTGACCCTGCTGCCCCACGGGCTGCGCGTGGCCGGCACCGTGGCCGCGCCGCCTGCGTCCTGAAAGTTTCGCCTGACCGCCTGACCGTTTCCCCTGCCGCCCTGCTGTCCTTATCCAATCGATCTCAAACCCAATCGATCTCAAACCGGGAGCCCTGACATGACCACGCAACTTTCCTGGCGCCGCCCGCTGCGCTGGCTCGCCACCGCCGCGGCGGCCACCGCCTTCGGCATCGCCTTCAGCCAGGGCGCGGCCGCGCAGACCGCCATCTGCTACAACTGCCCGCCCGAATGGGCCGACTGGGCCGCGCAGATCCGCGCCATCAAGGAAAAGACCGGCGTCACGGTGCCGCTCGACAACAAGAACTCGGGCCAGGCGCTAGCACAACTGGTGGCGGAGCGCGCCAGCCCGGTGGCGGACGTGACCTACCTCGGCGTCACCTTCGGCATCCAGGCCAAGGCCGACGGCGTGACCCAGCCGTACAAGCCGGCCCACTGGGGCGACATCCCCGATGGCCTGAAAGACCCGCAGGGCAACTGGTTCGCCATCCACTCGGGCACGCTGGGCTTCATGGTCAACGTGGATGCGCTGCGCGGCAAGCCGGTGCCGCAGTCGTGGGCGGACCTGCTCAAGCCGGAATACAAGGGGCTGATCGGCTACCTGGACCCGTCCAGCGCCTTCGTCGGCTATGTGGGCGCCGTGGCCGTGAACCAGGCCCTGGGCGGCTCGCTGGACAACTTCGCGCCTGCCTACAAGTACTTCAAGGACCTGCAGAAGAACCAGCCGATCGTGCCCAAGCAGACCGCCTACGCGCGCGTGCTGTCCGGCGAGATCCCGATCCTGCTCGACTATGACTTCAACGCCTACCGCGCCCGCTACAAGGACCGCGCCAACGTGGCCTTCGTGATCCCCAAGGAAGGCTCGCTGGTGGTGCCCTACGTGATGAGCCTGGTCAACAACGCACCCCACCCGGCCGAGGGCCGCAAGGTGCTGGACTTCGTGCTGTCCGACGCCGGCCAGGCACTGTGGGCCAACGCCTACCTGCGCCCGGTGCGCAACGTGCCGATGCCGAAGGACGTGGAAGCGCGCTTCCTGCCGGCGGCGGACTACGCTCGCGCCAAGCCGGTCGACTTCGGCAAGATGGCCGCCGCGCAGAAGGCGTTCAGCGAGCAGTACATGAAGGAAGTGCGGTAAATCCCTGCGTCACTGCCATGACCAAGCGCTCTCTCCCGCTGTTCCTGTTCGCCCTGCCGGCACTGGTGGTGTTCCTGGCCTTCTTCTGCCTGCCGATGGCGCGCCTGATCGAGGTCAGCGTCACCGGCAAGCAGGGCGCGGGCGTCTACTGGACCGTGCTGACCAGCGCGCGCTACCTGCACAGCCTGATGGTGACGGTGGCGCTCTCCGCCGCCGTCACGCTGGCCACGCTGGTGATCGCCGGCATCGCCGGCACCTTCCTGCAGCGCCACGCGGTGCCCGGCAAACCCGTGCTGGTGGCCATCCTCACCTTTCCGCTGGCCTTTCCCGGCGTGGTGATCGGCTTCATGGTCATCATGCTCGGCGGGCGCAACGGCCTGCTGGCGATGGTGGGCGACGCGCTGGCCGGCGAGCGCTGGACCTTCGCCTACGGCCTGGCCGGGCTGTTCGTCGGCTACCTGTATTTCTCGATCCCGCGCGTGATCCTGACCGTGATGGCCGCCGTGGAGAAGCTCGACCCGTCCCTCGAGGAAGCCGCGCGCTCGCTCGGCGCCAGCCCGTGGCGCGTGGTGCGGGACGTCATGCTGCCCGCGCTGGTGCCGGCCATGCTGTCCAGCGGGGCGATCTGCTTCGCCACCAGCATGGGCGCCTTCGGCACGGCGTTCACACTCGCCACGCAGCTCGACGTGCTGCCGCTGACCATCTACAACGAGTTCACCAACTACGCCAACTTCGGCATGGCCGCCGCGCTCTCGCTGCTGCTCGGCGCGGTTACCTGGGCCCTGCTGGCCGTGGCGCGCTGGATCTCGGGCGACGCCGTCGCCGCCACCGCATGAGCACCCCGAAAAAAGCCATGAAGAAACCGCCGATGACGAAGCCGCGCCGCCGCGCCGGCTACTGGCTGCAACTGGCGCTCACGCTGGCCGTCTGCCTGTTCATGACCGTGCCGGTGGTGCTATCCGTGCTGGCCGGGCTGACCAACAACATCTTCGTGGGCCTCTCCAGCGGGCTGACCACGCGCTGGCTGCTGGAAGTCTGGGCGCTCTATCGCAACACCATCTTCCTCTCGCTCGGCATTGCGCTGGCCTGCCTGGCCTGCACGCTGGTGATTGGCGTGCCCGCCGCCTACTACATGGCGCTGCGCCGCAACCGCGTGACCCGGCTGATCGAGGAACTGCTGATGCTGCCCGTGGCCGTGCCGGGGCTGGCCACCGCGCTGGGGCTGATCCTGCTCTATGGCGGCTGGCAGGCGCTGCGCACGAGCTGGGTGTTCATCCTGATCGGCCACGTGCTGTTCACGCTGCCGTTCATGGTGCGGGCGGTGCTGGCCATCCTGTCCGCCATCGACATCCGCACGCTGGAAGACGCCGCCGCCAGCCTGGGCGCCACGCGGTTGCAGCGCTTTTTCACCGTGGTGCTGCCGAACTGCCGGCAGGGCATCCTGGCCGGGGCGCTGATGGTGGTCACGCTGTCCGTGGGCGAGTTCAACCTGACCTGGATGCTGCACACCCCCACCACGCAAACCCTGCCGGTGGGGCTGGCGGACAGCTACGCGTCGATGCGACTGGAGATCGGCTCCGCCTACACCATCGTTTTCTTTGTCATGATCATTCCCCTGCTGGTAGCGATGCAGGCATTCAGCGCCATGGGCGCCCGCGCGCGCCGCCATGTCGCGGAACCGGGCGAGCCGGCCGCCGCGCCGGTGCCCGCCGCCACGCCCGCCACCACGCCCGTTACCGCTTCCGCCGAGACCCGCCATGCATGAACCCACCCCGATTCGCCTGCGCCAGTGCGCCAAGACCTTCGCGGACGGCACGCTGGCCCTGCAACCGCTCGACCTCGACATCGGCGCCGCCGAGACCGTGGTGCTGCTGGGGCCATCCGGCTGCGGCAAGACCACCACGCTGCGCATCATCGCCGGGCTGGAAGCGCCCGATGCGGGCGGCGAGGTCTGGTTTGGCGAAACCCGCGTGACCGACCAGCCGATCGAGCAGCGCGGCGTGGGCATGGTGTTCCAGAACTACGCGCTGTTCCCCAATATGACTGTGGCCGAGAACATCGGCTATGGCCTGCGCGTGCGGCGCGTGGATGGCGCCACGCAGCGCCGGCGCGTCGGCGATATGTTATCGATGATGCACCTGGAGCCGTTCGCCAACCGCCGCGTGGACCAGCTCTCGGGTGGCCAGCGCCAGCGCGTGGCCCTGGCGCGCGCCATCGCCGTGCAGCCGCGCGTGCTGCTGCTCGATGAACCGCTGACCGCGCTCGACGCCAAGCTGCGCGACGCCCTGCGCGCAGACATCAACCAGCTGCTGCGCAGCCTTCATATCACTGCGGTCTACGTCACCCACGACCAGGCCGAAGCGATGGCGCTGGGCGACCGCATCATCGTCATGGACCGGGGCCGCATCGCCCAGTCCGGCACGCCGCAGGAGATCTACCGCGCGCCAGCCAACGCCTTCGTGGCGGACTTCATCGGCACCATGAACCACCTGCCCGCGCAGGCCGAAGCGGGCCTGTGGCGCGTGCCGGGCGGCCGCGTGCCGATGGGGCCGCCCAGCGATGCCCCCGCCACGCCCGCGGCGCGGCTGATGTTCCGGCCCGAGGACGTCGCGCTGGTCCACCCCGATCATGCCGGTAGCGCGGGTAGCGTCGATAGCGCCCACGTGGAGGGCACCGTGGTCACCGCGCTGTTCCTCGGCAACCACACGCGGCTGCTGGTGGACGTGGGCGCCCCCACGCCGCTGATCGTCGATACTTCGCGCCGCGACGGCTGGCCGGCTGGCGCGCGCGTCGGCCTGCGCATCGACACCGCCCACCTGATCACCCTCCCCGACGCTGCATGACCGCCTCCGCCCTGGCTTCTGCCCCCTATCTCGTCGCGCAGCTGAGCGACCTCCATATCAAGGCCGGCGGCAAGCTGTCCTACCGGCGGGTCGATACGGCCGGCGCGCTGCATCTGGCCATCGACACCCTGCTGGCGGCCCCGCAACGCCCCGATACGGTCATCATCACCGGCGATCTGGTCGACTTCGGCAGCGAAGACGAATACCGCTTCCTGCGGGACATCCTGCAACGCCTGCCGATGCCGGTGCGGCTGCTGCCCGGCAACCACGACCATCGCACCACGCTGCGCAAGGTGTTTCCCGACCACGACTACCTGTTCGACCACGGCGACGGCGAGGCGCCCGTCCACTACGCGATGGCGGCGGGCCCGCTGCGGCTGGTGGGCTTCGACTGCACCGTCCCCGGCAAGCCCGGCGGCCGCGTGGAGCCCGAAGGGCTGGCCTGGCTCGATGCCACGCTGGCCGCCGCGCCCGCCCAGCCGACGCTGCTGATGCTGCACCATCCGCCCTTCGTCACCGGCATCGGCCACATGGACCAGCAGGGCCTCGACAACGCCGCCGCGCTGGAGGCCGTGATCGCCCGGCACCCGCAGGTGGAGCGCGTGGTCTGCGGCCACCTGCACCGCCAGATCACGCGGCGCTTTGGCGGCACCATCGCCATGACGGCGCCCGGGCCGGCCCATCAGGTGGCACTGGATCTTGACCCGCAGGCCGCCTCCCGCTTCCGCATGGAGCCGCCCGGCTACCTGCTGCACTGGTGGCACCCGGCCCACGGGCTGGTAACCCACCTGGCTGCCAGCGGGGACTACGGCCCGGCGCACCCGTTCTTCGACGCCAACGGGCGGCTGATCGACTGAGCGGGGCCGGAAACCGCCAGACACACTAATAGATAGTGATAGATATAGGGAGATCGGCGGAGCGGCGGTTGTCACGCGCCCGCCACCTTGGGTACCATCGTCGGCTTACCCAACTTCCGGATCGCGGTTCCGCATAACGGAACACGACGACCTGCTTCGACATGGATCTCCTGCTGCTGAGCAATTCCACCTCCGACGACGGCTACCTCGTGCACGCGCACGCGGCCATCACGGAGCTGGCCGATGGACGGACCGACGCGCTGTTCGTCCCCTACGCCGGGGTCACGCGTGACTGGGACGCCTACACCGATCAGGTGCGCGAGGCGCTGGCGCCCATCGGCATCACCGTGCGCGGCCTGCACGCCGAGGCGGACCCGCTGGCGGCCGTGAACGCGGCCACGCTGATCGTGGTGGGCGGCGGCAATACCTTCCGGCTGCTCCAGGTACTGCGCCAGCAGGCGCTGCTGGCCCCGATGGCCGCCCGCGTGCGCGCCGGCGCCGCGCGCTATATCGGCTGGAGCGCCGGCTCCAACCTCGCCACGCCCAGCATCCGCACCACCAACGACATGCCGGTGGTAGACCCGGGCGGCCTCGACGCCCTCGGCCTGATCCCGTTCCAGCTCAACCCGCACTATTACAACCTCGTGGTGCCCGGCTTCCGTGGCGAAACCCGCGACCAGCGCCTGGCAGAGTTCACCACCCTCTCGCCCGACACCCCCGTCCTCGGCCTGCCCGAAGGCAACTGGGTCCGCGTGTCGGGTAATCGCCACACCTTGCATGGTCCGCACGCGGCGCGGTGGTTCCTGGGGGATCGGACTTGGGATGTGGCGGCGGGAGTGTTGGCGACGCCTTGACTGCGGGGATGCGGGAATGCGGACGACCGTTACGGCAGGGTGCCGGGCGGCAACACGCTCCAGCCTGAAACGCTACTGGATGTCGTCCTCCCGTCACTACGGAGGACGCCGTTTTGGTCGAACTCGAATAGGACCATCACCGACCGGATCTCGCCTCCTGAGAACAGCGGGCCAATAAACGGCAGAAAGCTCTCGGGATGCGGCCGGGAGCTGGCAAACGAATAGATCAGGACCGTCGAGCCGCTGCTTAGGGATGCTCGCCAGGTTGGATTTCCAAGTTGCCCGGTCACGTCGTCGAGCGTGGAGAAGCCGATCATGAAGTGCGATAACTGTTCCTGCTTCACATCGACGCCAGTGGACACGCAGGCAGCCAACCCTAAACAGGTCGCGAAAAGAATGTGAACACCCTTCATGGCGAACCAGGCCCATCCGTTGAAGACCAGTGTGAGGAAGGCCAAAGCGCTTCAGCCGACTGATCGTTGACGGCAACCACCGGCCAGAGGGATTCCGTGAACGGTTAACAAGCATGTGGCCGTCGCTTACATTTATAGGCGCCAGACGCGCACACGAGCCGGAACCCAAAAAAATACCCACTGCCGGGAGGGAGTGGGTATCCAAAGTGGTATGGACAAGTCGCGGAATTCGTCCACGTGGCGATCCTCGCACCCCGGCACGCGAGTGCCAATAATCTTTCCGGACTAGCCGGGCGTCTGCGCAACGCCCCGCATGGACAAGCTGGCCGGAATCGAGTCCAATCGTTTCCTCCCCCGCCCCCTGCCCTCCATGCCCCGTGCCCGCCTGCTGCTGATCGATGACCACACCCTGTTCCGCACCGGGCTCAAGCTGTTGCTCGCTGACAGCCCGAGCGTGGATACGATCATCGAGGCTGGTTCCGTGATGGAGGCCGTGGCACAGCACGGCGAGAAGCCGGTGGACATCGTCCTGCTGGACATCCAGATGCCGGGGTTGAACGGAATCGAGGGCGTGAAGGTACTTAAACGTCACTTTCCCGTAGCCAGGTTCCTGATCGTCTCGGGCACCTCCGGGCTGGACGCCATTCCGGCCGAGGCGCGCAAGGACATTGCCGGATTCCTGCCCAAGTCCGCCGATGCACGCGAGATCGAGGAAGCGATTGCCTGCTGCCTCGCCGGCGGCACGCACTTCGCCACGGAAGGCAACGGCGGCTGCCTCGATGGCCTGAACGGGCTGAATGGCGCCCCGCAGGCCGCGTCTTATGCGCCGAGCCAGCTCACGCCGCGCCAGCTGGAGGTGCTGGGGCAACTCAACCTGGGGCGCTCGAACAAGGTCATCGCCTATCACCTCGGGCTGTCCGAGAACACCGTGCGCGTGCACGTGGCGGCCATTCTCGACCACCTGGGCGTGGTCAGCCGCGTGGAAGCCATCCTCGAAGCCCAGCGCCGCGGGCTGGTGCAGGCGCAACGCTGACTGCCCGCCGGCATTCGCATGACATCGACTTCCTTCGGCCTGCTCCCGCGCTACGACGAGCCGCGCCTGCTGACGGCGCAGATGGAGCTGATCGACCAGAGTTTTGGCATCGCCATGCTGGGCTGCGCGCTGGCCGCGCTGATCCTGGCCAGCGGGCTGACCATCACCGGCGGGCACCCCGGCGCCCTGCCCTGGGCCACGGGCATGACCCTGGCCTGCGCGGCGGCCTATTTTGGCCGGCTGGCCGTGCCGAACCGGCTCACCGAGTCCGGCTCGGGCCGCTACGCGCGCGTCATGACCGCAATGCTGGTGCTGATCGGCAGCCTGTGGGGGCTGGTGGCCTGGCTCTACCTCGATATCCGCTCCCCGGCCGTGGTGATCTGCGTGCTGTCGCTGATCGCCGGGATGAGCGCGGCGGCGCTGGCGGTGTTCTCCGCCTGCCTGCCGGTGGCGGTGGGCTTCTTCATCCCGTCGATCGTGCCGGTCTGGATGGTCTTCCTGGCCACGGGCGATATCGCCTACCTGCCGATGTTCCTCGGCACGCCGCTCTATCTGGTGGTGCTGATGATCTTCGCGCGCAACTACGCGCGCGTGGCGCGGCATGCCATTACGCTGCGCTTCGAGAACGTCGAACTGATTTCGCAGTTGCGCGACCAGACCGCGCGCGCCGGCCACGCCCAGCGCGAGGCCGAGGAAGCCAATCGGGCGAAGTCGGTGTTCCTGGCCTCGGCCAGCCACGACCTGCGCCAGCCGCTGCACGCACTGGGGCTGTTCCTGGTCTCGCTGGGCCGCACGCAGCTCGATGACCACCAGCGCCAGCTGCTGGCCCACATCGAAGCCTCGTCCGGCGCGGCCCGGGAGATGCTGAACACGCTGCTCGATTTCTCCAAGCTGGAAGCGGGCGTGATCACGCCCCGGCCCCGCCCGTTCCGCCTGCAGCCCCTGCTGTACAAGCTCGAGAACGAGTTCGCGCCGCAGGCCAATGCGCGCGGGCTGGTCTACCGCACGCGCGACACCACCGCCACGCTGTTCGGCGACCCCACGCTGGTGGAGCTGATCCTGCGTAACCTGATCGCCAACGCCATCCGCTACACGCGCACGGGCGGCGTGCTGGTGGCGTGCCGCACGCGCCGCTTCCATGTGTCGGTGGAAGTCTGGGACACCGGCATCGGCATTCCGGCCGCGCAGCACCGCGACATCTTCCGCGAGTTCCACCAGCTCGGGAATCCGGAGCGCGACCAGCGCAAGGGGCTCGGGCTGGGGCTGGCCATCGTCGAAGGGCTGGCGCGCACGATGCAGACGCGCGTGACGCTGTCCTCCACGCCCGAGCGCGGATCGGTGTTCCGGCTGCGCCTGCCGCTGGCCTGGAGCGCGCCCGAGGAAGTGGCCCACCCGCGCGCCGCGATGCGGCTGAACGGGCTGCGCGTGCTGGTGATCGACGACGATCCGGCCATCCGCGAGGCCATGGCCGGGCTGCTGGCGGTCTGGCACTGCCACTGCCGCACCGCCGAGAGCGAGGAGGAGGCGCTGGCCACGCTGGACGCCTTCACGCCGGACCTGATCCTGGCCGATTACCGCCTGCGCGGCCATCGCACCGGGCAGGAAGCCATGGCGGCCATCCGCGCGCGCGTGGGCCGCGCGCTGCCGGCCATCATCATCACCGGCGACACCGCCGCCGACCGCCTGCGGCATGCCCATGCCGGCGGCACGGCCCTGCTCCACAAACCCGTGGTGCCAGGCGAGCTCCACGCGGCCATCAGCGCGTTGCTGCGCGACACCCGCTGGGTGGAAATCGACCCGGGTGAATGGTCGCGGACGGAACAATAAGTCCCACCCCTATTCATGCATTAAAAGCATGAATGAATCAGTCCTATTAATTGGACTTAGATCAGCACCGCCACCACACTGCAAGGCAGAAGCGGGCCCGGCACCGCAACTCGTCCGGCCAACGCGCACGTCATCCCCAACAATGACCCAGCAGCGAGGAGCCTTCCATGACTTTGTCCCCATCCGGCGACCTGCCGACCCATGATCTGCTGATCGACGGCCAGCGTGTGCCGCCCGGAAGTGGCGAATACTCCACTGACATCAATCCCGCCACCGAGGCACCCATCGCCCGCGTGGCGCAGGGCAATGCCGCCGATGTGGACCGCGCCGTGCAGGCCGCACGCGCCGCGCTGAAGGTCTGGAACGGCATGCGTGCCGCCGAGCGCGGGCGCATTCTCTACCGCTTCGCCGACCTGCTGGAGGCCCATGCCGAGGAACTGGTGCAGCTGGAAAGCCAGGACGCCGGCAAACCGCTGGCCGGCGTGCGGCGCCAGGACGTGCCGGCGGCCATCGACACCGTGCGCTACTACGCCGGCTGGTGCGACAAAATCAACGGCCAGGTGATTCCGGCCCGCAACGACGCGCTGACCTATACCGTGCGCGAGCCGGTGGGCGTGGTGGCGGCCATCGTGCCGTGGAACTTCCCGCTGATGATCGGCATGTGGAAGATCGCCCCCGCGCTGGCGTGCGGCTGCACGCTGGTGGTCAAGCCGGCCGAGATCACCCCGCTCTCCGCGCTGCGCGTGGCCGAGCTGGCGCTGGAGGCCGGCGTGCCGCCGGGCGTGTTCAATATCGTCACGGGCAAGGGCAGCGTGGTGGGCAACGCGCTGGTGGCGCATCCGGGCGTCGACAAGGTGACCTTCACGGGCTCGCCGGGCGTGGGGCGCGGCATCATGCAGGGCGCGGCGGCCAACTTCAAGCGCGTGACGCTGGAGCTGGGCGGCAAGTCCGCCAATGTAATTTTTGCCGATGCCGACCTGGACGCCGCCACGCGCGCGGCGGCCTCCGGCATCTTCTTCAACGCGGGGCAGGTGTGCTCGGCGGGCTCGCGCATCCTGGCGCAGCGGCAGGTCTACGACGAAGTGGTGGCGCGCATGGCGGAACGCGCCCGCGCCATCCGCGTGGGCGATCCGGCCGAACCCGGCACGACCATGGGCCCGGTGGTCTCTGCGGCGCAGATGAAGACCGTGCTGGACTACGTGGAGATTGGCAAGAAAGAAGGCGCGAGCGCGGTCACCGGCGGCGCACGCATCGGCGAACGCGGCTTCTACGTGGCGCCCACCGTGTTCGCCAACGTCGAGCACGAGATGCGGATCTCGCAGGAGGAAATCTTCGGCCCGGTGGCCAGCGTGATTCCGTTCGACGATGAGGCAGACGCGGTGCGCATCGCCAACGGCACCGCGTTCAGCCTGGCGGCCGGGGTGTGGAGCGCGGACATCGCGCGCGTGCACAAGGTGGCCGGCGAACTGCGCGCAGGCACCGTGTGGATCAACACCTATGGCTATACAGACGTGCGGCTGCCGTGGGGCGGCTCGGGCGACTCGGGCCTGGGGCGCGAGCACGGTGACGCCGCCATCGAGAACTTCACGGAGCCAAAGGCGATCTGGCTGTCGCTACGCTAGCGTCAGCCAGAACCGGAGGAACAGGCGGTGCGGAGGGTCAGCCGACCATCCGCATCGGCAGCAGCGCGTAGGCGATCGTCAGCACGCCGACGATGGCCGGAGAGCCGTACTTGAGCGCCAGGCTCTGCGACTGCACGCCCAGATACGCGTAGGCGCAGATCAGCATCATGGCGCAGGCAAAAACAAGGCCGTCATAGACTTGCATGGATGTCTCCCAGAGTTCGTTCTTCGACTACTTCTGTGATGGCGGGCTGGCTCGAATCGGGGCGCCCGCGGTACTGCCCAACGCAATCTATTGAAGCCCATGGTCGTCACTTCACCGGGTCGTGACAATCATGGAAATCCCTGCTCGTGCCGCGCCGGGCTCATCGCCTATGGCGCGTGCCTTATCTGCCGCACCGCACCATTCCGCGCCGCCGCAGCCGGCGCTGCGGACGAGGCGCGCCCAGCGACGCCGCGTCGTTGCCGAACGGGATCGGATGGTCCATGTACGCGTTCAGCTTGTCGCGCACGAAGGACGTGTCGTCACCCACCGTCGAGATGATGCCCGTGGTGGCGCCGCCGCCCAGCAGCAGCGTGAAGATGCCGCGATACGGGAAGTCGCCATAGGCCGGCGCGCTGACGTCGAACGGCACCGAGCGCTCGAACATGTCCTCGGCGCTCGTCCCCATCGCCCAGTGGAAGGCGTCCGGGAACTGCAGGGCGATGATCTTCGGGTTGATGTTGTGGTAGTCCGCGCCAATGCCCGGATCGCCGAGGATATAGGTGCCGCCGGTGCCCCAGTTCTGCGTGTCGAAGTCGTCGTTGACCGGGTCCGTGACCAGCGGCGCGTGGCTGGCCGGCACCTGCCACGGCATGATCGGCACCTTGAGATCGCGGCTCAGCTCGGCGCAGAAGTCGAAGAAGCGTTTCCACTCGTGCACCCAGTAGCAATAGCCGTTGGCATAGGCGCGGATCGTGAAGTCGTCGGCCTCGTAGCGGTCCACGGCGAGGAAGTCCGGCGCGTTCGGTCCCTCGTGGACCTTCAGCGCCCGCACATAGGCGGCGGTGACGCGCGCGTTGCGGACCGGTGAGTCATCGGACGCGTAGATCCACTCGGAGGCCCCCACCCCCCACAGGTTGACCTGCCAGCCGAAGGTAACCGCCGGCGCCACCGTGCGGATCAGCCAGTTCACAGCCGCCACGTAGCCCCGGATGTTCTCCTCGATGTTCTGCGGAATCGTGGCGACGACCTTCCAGTGCGCCAGGGCCTGCCGCAGCGGCTCGCGCACCGGCATGGCGTAGTCCGGCGCGAAGCCGCCCTGCTGGCAGGCACCGAGGAAGTCTGGGTTGACGACGAAGCCGCACGGCACCGGATGGTCGACATCGGTGTGGGCCTTCGCCAGGTTCAGCGACAGGATGAGGTTGCCGAAGCTGTGCGCCAGGCCCTGTGTGTTGGCGAGTTGCGTGGGCGTGTCGCCGAGGGACAGGTTGCAGGTATAGGACACCATCACTGGCAGCACCTTGTGCCCGCCGCCGATCTGCTTCTCCACATCGCGTGCCAGCAGGATGGTGCGCGTGGTCTGCGCATCGTCGGACAGGTATTGCCCGGGGTCGCCTGCCCCGTCGAAGCCCGCGTACTTGAACACCGACGACGCGCGCGCCGCGACGAAGTCCACCGCATTGCCGGGCGTGAGGTCGGCGCAGCCGCCGAAGCTCAGGAAATCGGGGAAGCCGCGCACCTTGAGGCTGGCGCCCTGCGAGACGTCGATATGCAGCTGCGTCTTGCCCGTGGACAGCACCACGAGGTGGTCCGCGGCCTGCGTGTTGTACACCACGCCGTCGAAGATGAAGTCCGACACTTCCACGGCGTACGTCTGCGGTTCCACCGGCACGGCGAGGTTGTAGCTATGCGTGCCCGCCGCAAGGTGGAAGGTCTGGTGATAGCTCATGTTCGGCGCCACCAGGCGCACGTCAAGCGGGGCCGTGACGGTCACGTCGGACGTGATGACGACGGGCAGCGTCACGAAGGTGCTGGTGTTGACCGGCGTGGATCGCATGTCGGCGGCCGTGAACGAAACGAACTGGAGCGTGGTCTCGAGCGTACGGTGCTGGGACGGGAAGCTGTGGCGAACATTGTTCACCGCGATGGTCGCCACGTTGATGTCCGCCACGCCGAGCAGCGGCAGCCCGCGCAACTGCGTGAGATGCCCCGGCGGGGTCGAGAATGCGGCGATTGGATCCACGGCACTGCGGGGCACCACCGTGACGTCGAGCAGTTCGTCGGCCAGCACGGGAATGTCGCCAATCGAGATATCGAGCGCGGCGGTGTACGTCCCCGGGTCATAGAGCACCATGATGACCGAAGTGGTGCCCGGCGTGACCGTGACCGTCGACGGTTGCACGTGGGCGGTGGACACGACCGTGCCGGCGTAGTTCGACAGGGGGCTGGCGGTGACCGTATACGTGCCGGCCGGCAGCGCCAGCGGCGTGGTCGTGCCCGGGGACACCGTCTCCACATGAACCTGCGTGCCCTGCGTGAAGTACAGGGTCTGGGCGGCGGAATACAGGCGCTCATCGGGCGCCGAGTAGGCCTGCACGCTGACGATGCCATTGGTATCCGGCAGGGTATCCGCGGCCAGCGCGAAAGACGACAGGTAGTCGGCCGCGCCGGGGCCGGTCAGGTCGCCATTGATGCCGATATTGATCTTGTCCTGGGCGGCGAAGGTGTGGCCCAGTTAGAACATGAGCTTGGCGGTGACGTCCCAGGTCTGGCTGTCGATCTGCTCGTTCGTGGTCTCCGCCGTCGTCGGCGTCCACATCCAGAACTGCGGATTGAAGTCGGTAGGCTGCACCGATGCCGGGGAATGGAACCCCATGCCGAGGAAGTCGTTGACGCGGACAGCGCTGCCATCGGCGTTACGGATATTCGTGACCGAGATCACGCCATACCACTGCGACGCCCCGCCCTCCACCTTGATGTCATAAAGCACTGCCATGATCCCTGCCTCCGCATGTTCGTCTGCGCGGCGCCCCGTGCGCCAGCGTCAGCGCAGGTTAGGCGGCAAGCGGGAATCGGAGAATGGATTGGCATGGCGCGCCTGATGCATCAGGTGGATCAGGCGCGCCGGGCGAGCGGGCGTGAAGCGGATCAGCGCTGACCGAAATGCGCGTCGCGGAACAACTTTTCAAGCCCGCGCGGCTGGGAGCGCCAATACTGCTTCGGCGCGTCCACGCTGGCGCCGAGCTTGGCGGCGGCGTGCCACGGCCAGCGCGGGTCGTAGAGCATGGCGCGCGCAATCGAGATGACATCGGCCTCATGGTTGGCGACGATGGATTCGGCCTGCTCGGGCTCGGTAATCAGGCCCACAGCCAGCGTCGGCAGGCCCACCTCGGCCTTCACGCGCTGCGCGTAAGGCACCTGGTAGCCCGGCCCGAGTTTGATGGCCTGCAGCGGGGACACGCCGCCCGTGCTCACATGCACCGCCGCGCACCCGCGTGCCTTGAGCGCGTGGGACAGCGCCAGCGTGCCGTCGATGTCCCAGCCGTTCGGCACCCAGTCCGTGGCGGACACGCGCATCCACACGGGCCGCTCGGCGGGAAACGCCTCGCGCACGGCATCGAACACTTCCAGCGGAAACCGCATGCGGTTTTCCAGGCTGCCGCCATACTCGTCGGTGCGATGATTGGCCAGCGGCGACAGGAACTGGTGCAGCAGGTAGCCGTGCGCGCCGTGCACCTCGATGCCATCGATGCCGAGCCGCGCGGCACGCTTGGCCGCCGCAACGAAATCGTCGCGAACCTTGCGCATGCCGGCCTTGTCCAGCGCCACGGGCGGCACTTCGTCCGCGCCATGCGGCACCGCCGACGGCGCCACCGTCTGCCAGCCGCGCGGCTGATCCGGGCGGATCTGCGCGCCGCCCTCCCAGGGTGCCTGGCTCGACGCCTTGCGGCCCGCGTGCGCAAGCTGCACGCTCACTGCGATGGGCGAGTACTTGCGCACCGCGTCCAGCACGCGGCCCAGCGCGGCCTCGTTGGCGTCGGTGTACAGGCCGAGGTCGTCCGGCGAGATGCGCCCCTCGGGCGACACCGCCGTGGCCTCGACGATCAGCAGCCCGGCACCGGACAGCGCCATGTGGCCCAGGTGAATCATGTGCCAGTCGGTAGCCGAGCCCTCGTCGGCCGAGTACTGGCACATCGGCGCAATGGCGATGCGGTTGGCAAGTTCGAGATTGCCGATCTTGTAGGGTGTGAAAAGTTGGGACATGAACAGGTTCCTTCGGATGCCTTCAGGTGTATTCAGGTGTACGCGGGTGCCACGATGTTTGCCGATTGTAGTGGCGCGCGGAAAACCTTGCGCGCAACACCGGTACGGCGCCACCCACCGTTACCGCACCCGGCCCCGCAGCGCCAGATCGGCCCCCAGCGCAATCACGAAGGCCACCGCGCCGCAGGCAAAGATCAGCGCGTAGTTCTCGTGGGTGTGCGCAAACAGGTACGAGTAGCCGTAGCCGGCCAGCACCTGGAACAGCGCGAAGGCGCTGGTCACGCGGCTCCACGCGGCGCGCTGGGCGCTGGGGTCGTGCGGCAGCGTGTCGTGCACGCGGCCCAGCATCAGCGGCACCACGCCGGGCGTAAACGCGCCGAGCACGATGGTGGCCGCCACGATGGCCACGGGGCCGTCCCACAGCGCCAGCGCCCCCACGGCCAGGGCCTGGAGCAGCAGCGCCAGCCGGTAGGCGTTGCGGAAGCCCATGCGGTCGCCCAGGAAGCCGGAGACCAGCGGCCCGGCGATGGCCGCCACCCCATAGAGCACCCAATAGCCGGCGCCCACGTTGGCGCCCTGCCCCAGCCCGCGCGCCACGTAATCCACCAGCAGCACCATCGCCGGCACGAGCCCCAGCGCGTTGGCCGCGTATTGCAGGCTCAGCAGCCGCAGCGTGGGCCGCTCGGCGCGCAGCGCTGCACCAATTTCGGGATGCCCGGCGGGCGGGGTCGGCGTGCCTGCCGGCGCATCGGTGGCAGGCCAGCCGAACCAGCTGGCCGCCGTCAGCACCAGCGACAGCGCGCCAAGGCCGAGCCACGTCTCGCGCAGCCCCAGCGTCAGCAGCGCCGGCACCAGCGTGCCGGATGCCGCGATACCCAGCCCGAGGCCGAGAAAGATCATGCCGCTGACGAAACCGCGCCGCGCCGGTGCGATATGGGGCAGGATGGCCGTCGCCACGAGCACCATGATCGCGCCGCCGGACAGCCCGGACAGGAAGCGCCAGACGAAGTACCAGCTCACCGAGACCGGGAACGCGCAGGCGAAGAACGCCGCCGTGGCGGCCACCATCAGCCAGCGCAGCGCATGGCGGTTGGACAGCCGCGCCGCGATTGGCCGGCCAAACAGCGCGCCAGCGAAGTATCCCGCGAAGTTGGCGGCGCTGAGCGTGACCGTATCGGCGGCTGTGAACCAGTGCGCGTGGATCAGCGGGGGAATCAGCGGCGTGTAGGCAAAGCGTGCGAGGCCGATGGCGACCAGGCTTGCGCAGAGACCGGCCAGCGCGGCATAGAGGGCCCGGGCATCGAGCGCGCGGTCCGTGCCAGTGGCATTGCCCGGGGACCGGATCGCAGTGGGTGGTGGTGCCGTGGCGGCATCTTGGGACATGACGGAACTCCTTGGGGACGAACGCCGCCCCCGTGCTGCGCCGGCAGCACGTTGACGGATAAATCAGGGGGAATGCGAGGCGGGCCCGGGGCCCTCAGCGGATCAGCATCAACACGATGGCGGGGGCATGGCTGGCAGGTTCAGCATGGACAACGCCTGCCGCACCATCGCCTCCAGCAGCGGGCGCTCGGGCATCACGCGCGACAGCACGCGCAAGCCCACCTGCACGGCCAGCAGGTTGGCGGCCACGTCTTCGGGGACGAAACCGGCATCCAGCGTGCCGGCGGCCTGCGCGGCGCGCACGGAACGTTCGAAGAACGCCCGTAGATCGTCCAGCTCCTCGGCCACCACCTCGCGCAGCGCCGGGTCGTCGGACGAGGCATCCAGCGAGGCATTGATCAGCATGCAGCCGCGATGCTGGGGGTCAGCCAGCGCGCGCTCCACACTTTCGCCGAAGAACGCCGCAATGGCCTGCGCCGGCGGATGGTTTGCCTCCGCCCGCGCAATGCGGGCACGGAGCGACTTGTTCAGGTAGTCATCCAGCGCCAGCAGGAACAGCGAGCGCTTGTCGCCAAACGCGTTGTAGAGGCTGGGCTGGGTCAGGCCCATGGCCTGCGTCAGCTCGCGCGTGGAGGTGGCCTGGTAGCCCTTGTCCAGAAAGGTGTTCTGGGCGGCGGCCAGCGCGGCTGCCGCGTCGAATTGCCGGGGTCTTGCCATGATAATTCCGTTTTGTATCGGTCGGTATGGAACGGATTATAGAGCGATCGATACAAAACGCAAGATCCCAATGTGCATTGCAGCAAAAAGCAAACCGCCCGGCAGGAACCGGGCGGTGGCTTTGGGGATAGAAGTGATGCAGTGTTGCCTTATTGACTCAGCTTCACCACGGTGAAGTGCGGGTCCGCCGCAATCGCCTGTTCCGTGAACGGCAGCGAAATCCAGCGTTTGGCCGAGAACTCCCGCATCTGGTCCCAGGCGTGGGGCGAATTCGGATCCACTGACTGGCCGTAGACCAGCAGCGCCTGTGCCACCGGGCCGTGATCGTCGAACCCCACGGTCTGGACGTAGCTGGTGCCGAAGTAGACGTGCAGGCCCTGCGCCGACACTGGCTGGCTGGTCAGCTTGTTCAGCACACCCTCGTACTCCTCGCCGCCGTGGAGCGCGATGCGGCCCGCCGGTGAAATCGCCGCCTGAACCTCGCCAAGTGGTGCATCGAGCGCAAATCCGGCCGTGTGCATGGCCCCGACCGCATCCTTGAGCGCCTTGAACACCGCCGGCCCCACCGTACTGTCCTGCATGCGCAGGCCGCGCGGCGTGTTGACGGGGTCCGCCGCGTTGAACGCCACGGCATGCACATTCGGGATGGTGTGCGCGCGCATCCAGAACTCGCGGAACAGCGGCGCCGCGCGGCTCTCCACGTTGCTGCGGCGGTCCCACCTGCCCAGCGCCGCGCAGCCATCACGCAGATCCGAATCGGCCTGCGCCGTCTTGCCGGCACAGGCGCGCAGCAGGTCGTCCAGCACGATTTCAGCCGCCAGGTTGCGGTCACGGAACAGCACCGCCTGCAGGCTCGGCACGTCGAAGTGGTTGCCGGGCAGCCCATCCACGCCCGAAAGCCGCTTGCCGATCTCCATCAGGCCCACGCGCGTGCGCAGCCGCTGCGGCACGCCCTGCGGCCCGAGCACCGGCGAGAAGCCCTCCAGCTTCTGCGCCGGGTTGGTCAGCCAAGAGCTGTCGTTGCTGTTGGCCACGAAGTCGTCGCGCTCCAGCACGGGCATGGCCGAGGGCGGCACGAGGCCCGGCACCGGCGAAGCGGCATCCACGGTCCAGTTGCACGCGGCGCGCGAGCCATCCAGCAGCACCATGCCGGTGCCCACGAGCAGCTTTTTCGCCAGCGCGGCGCCATCGCCGGCCGGTGCACACTGGCCGAGCATCGCCGCCGAGACCTTCGGCGTGACCGACACATCGGCAAACAGCGCGCGGCCGTGGCGATCCGTGGCGATCGTATTGACCCAGGGGATGCCAAGGTTGCCGATGGCCTGGCGGACATCGCCCACATTGCCGGCGCGGGCAATGTCCAGCCACGTGTCGATGGCGCGCATGTTGTTGCGGTTGGCGTCACGCAGCGTGTAGGCGCGCTGGGCAGTCCACGGCAGGCCGGCGGCCGGCATCGCCACCACCGGCCCGTACTCGGTCATATAGAAGGTATGCGTGCGCGCCGCCAGCGTGCCGTCCGGCTGGCGCACGTCGTAGCGCACGGTCTTCGTGGTCATCCTGTGCGGCTTGCCGTCGATCAGGTAGGTAGTCGGGTCGCCTTCGGCCAGCTTCAGTTCGAACAGCGTGAAACGGCGCGCGGTGGACACCGTGTGGGTCCACGCCACGTCCTTGTTGAAGCCGATGCTGATGATGGGGAAGGACGCAATCGACGCGCCCATCACGTCCAGCTTGCCCGGGACGGTCAGGTGGGCTTCGAAAAAGCGGTTGGTGGTGGTCCACGGGAAGTGCGGATTGCCGAGCAGCAGGCCGCGCCCGTTGGCCGTGGCGGCCTTGCCGAAGGCCCAGCCGTTGCTGCCGATGGGCGGATCGAGCAGCTGGAGGTCGCGGTTCACGGCCTCGACATCGATCGCCGCGACATCGAGTTTCTCGGGCAGCGCCGCAGCCTTGCCGGCGGCGGGCGGCGCGGCGGCCAGGATGCCGGCCGCGAGCGCCCCGGCGCTGGCCTGGATGCTCTTTTCCTCGGCCAGGCGCGCCATGTCCAGCGCGGTGACGGGCCGCACCCACGCGGCATTGCGGCACGCGGCGGGGCGCTGCGCTGGCGGGGTGTCGCGCAGATAGCGGTTGTAGCCGGCGATGTAGCCGCGCAGCAGTTCGCGGGCCTCGGGCGACTGCGTGTCCATGCCGGCCTGCAGGGCCTCGTCGTCCAGAATCGCGCGGAAGAACGCGTCGGCGTCGCTGTTGCGCATGCGCTTGAACGAGACCTCGGTGGTCTGGTCCGGGCCGAACACGGCGGCACGCTCGCCGCTGACCGTGACGAGTTGGTCGGCCATCAGGCAGACGTTGTCCTGCGCGTAGGCGTAGGCCATGCCGAACGCCACGCCGGCGTAGTCGTTGGCACGGATGTGCGGAATGCCGTACGACGTGCGCCGGATCTCCGCACTCAGGCCCTGCTCGCTGCCATATCCGCTGCCATATCCGCCGCCGGTGGCGCAGCCGGTCAGCGCGGTGGCTGCCAACGCCAGCGTGGCGAGCGTGGTCGCGCCTCGCGCAATGCCATGCTTCATCTGTCTCTCTCCATTCTTGTGATTGTTCTGGGTGCCGCGTGGGCAATGGTCGGGTAAATCGGGGCATGACAGGTAGGGGGAATCTCGCCAGAATTGGTGGCAATGCCGCCATGCGGCGCCGCCCCCCGCCCCGATGACCGTCGTCTATCTGCTCTGCTATCCCGCCGTGGCGGTCTCCACGCTGGCCGTGGCCGCCGATACGCTGATGATCGCGAACACGCTGGCCTCCATGCAGCCACGGCGGCGCGGCCACGCCACGCCGTTCCAGTGGCGGCTCGCGGCGGCCGAGCCGGAACGCTGGCGCGCCGCCGCCGAGGTCATACGGGCCGAGGTAGTCGGGCTGGACGCCTTGGCGCAGGCCGACAGCGACAGCATGGTGGTGATCGGCCCGCCGCTGTTCGACCACATCGCCGGGCTGGAACTGCTGCTGTCCAAGATCGATGCCGAGCGCGCGGCCATTGCGGCGGCAGCGGCCCACGGCGCGCTGCTGGTGGCGCCGTTCACGGCGGTGGCGCTGCTGGTCGGCCTGACACTGCCCAAGCCGTGGCGGCTGGCGGTGCCGTGGCTGATTGCCAACTGGATGCGTGCCGGGGAGCCGGCGCGCCGGCTGCCGGCGGATCAGGCCATTGTGGAGAGTGGCAATCTGCTCAGTGCGCGCGCGATGGAGCAGATCCATGTCCTGATGCAGCGGGCCGTGGCGCGCATGGCCGGCGACGCGCTGGCGCGCACTGTCGGCAATACCCTGCTGGACCAGCCCGAGCGCGGCGCGGCGCTGAAGATCTGGCTCCGCGCCGGTGACGCGCCCCGCGAAAGCGTGGTGCTACGCGCACGCCGGCACCTGCAACAGCATCTGGCGGAGCCCTACGACCTGACGCGGCTGGCGGCCGTGGCGGCCACCAGCGAGCGCACGCTGCTGCGGCACTTCATGAAATCCGTGGGGATGTCGCCGTTGCAGTTCCTGCACAAGCTGCGCGCGGAACGCGCCTGCCATCTGCTGGAAGTGACCACCCTGAGCCTGACGGCGATTGCCGAGCAGTGCGGCTATCAGGATATGTCGGCGTTCCGGTCCGTGGTGCGCAAGCACACCGGCCTGCCGCCCGGGGCGCACCGGCGCGCGCACTCGGTGCGGGCCGAGTTGCGCGCGGGGGCGGCTTAGGGTGGCTGCGGTGGCTTAGTAGCCCCTGCCGCGAGCCGCCGGGCCGGGCTCGGTGATGGCGCTGTAGACCAGCGTGCGCAACTGGCGCCGCACGGGGAATGCAGACGATGGCAGCAGTTGCGTCAGGAACACGCCGATCAGGTCTTCCTGGGGATCGACCCAGAAGAAGGTACTGGCGGCGCCGCCCCAGAAGAAGTCGCCGGCACTGCCCGGCATCAGCGTGCTCGCGGGGGTGACCGTGGTGGCGAAGCCGAGGCCGAAGCCCACGCCATCGTAGGTGGCCTCGCTGAACATGGAGCGCGACAGGCGCGGGAGGTCCTGCCCGCCCGGAAGGTGGTTCGCGGTCATCAGCGCCAGCGTCTTGGGGCCGAGCAGGCGCACGCCATCGAGTTCCCCGCCTTGCAGCAGCATGCGCGAGAAGCGCAGGTAGTCGGCCGCCGTCGAGACCAGCCCGCCGCCGCCGGAGACCAGCGTGGGCGGCTTCAGGTAGGGGCTGGTGCGGGGGTCGTCCTGCAACGCCGGGCGGTCCTGGGACACCACTTTCGAGCCGAGCACACCCACGGCATAGCAGGCGCAGAAGCGCGAAATCTTGTCTTCCGGCACGTGGAACGCGGTGTCCACCATGCCCAGCGGATCGAGGATGCGCTGCTTGACGAAGGTCTCGAACGGCATGCCACTGACCTTGCCAACCAGATAGCCAAGCACGTCCGTGGAGACCGAGTAGTTCCACGCCTCACCGGGCGAGAACTCCAGCGGCAGCTTCGACAACTGCTCGACCATGTCGTCCAGCGTCGTGCCTTCGGTGGTGCGGTCGGCAATCTTCAGCTTGCGGTAGGCGGCATCGACATTGCTGTTCTGCTGGAAGCCGTAGGTCAGCCCGGACGTGTGGCGCAGCAGGTCCACCACCAGCATCTGGCGCTTGGCCGGCCGGGTCTGGAAGCTCTCCATATAGCCGCCCGCGTAGACGCCAAGGTTCTCCCACGACGGAATGTACTTGCTGACCGGATCGTCGAGGGCGATCTTGCATTCCTCGACCAGCATCATGATCGCCACCGACGTGATCGGCTTGGTCATCGAATAGATGCGGAAGATCGAATCCTCGGCCAGCGGTGTCTGCCGCTCGCGGTCGGCCATGCCCAGCACCGAATTCAGGACGACTTCGCCGCGCCGCCACACCTGGACCAGCGCGCCGGGCAGCTTGCCGCTTGCCACGTAGGTGGCATCGAGAAATTGCTCAATCCGCTCCAGCCGGGCCCGGGACATACCTTGCATCGCCTTGTCTTGCATCGCCGAATCTCCTGGTTGTTTTTATCGCGATGATGCCTGCGAGCCGCCAGACTACCCAGAGTCGGGCCCCGATTCAATCCCCGTACACGGCCGGCGTAGGCAGGCAAGTTGCCCGACGCCCAGGCGTCGGGCAACAGGTGGAGAACGACTAGAACTTCGGAATCCGCAGCGTCTTGCTGATCATCAGCGAGCCGCTCAGGACGAACAGCAGCGCCATGGGATGGAAGGTGCCGGGGCCGATCAGCCAGGCGCCGGCTGGCAGGGCGTCGCCGATGCGGCCGGCGGCGGCGCACCAGGCCAGGATGCCGGTCAGCACCACGCTGGTGGGGATCGGGGTGCCTTCGAAGTACTTGACCTTGCCGGTGCCCTCGGCCAGCGTTTCGGCCGTTACGTTGAAGCGTGCCAGACGGCTGACGCCGCAGCAGACGAAGTAGATCAGCGCGGCGAGGTCCCAGCCGCCGCGCATGCCGGCGGCGAAGGCCAGCGTGGCCGGGCCCACGCCAAACGAGATGATGTCGGACAGCGAATCGAGTTCGCGGCCCAGCGCCGAATGGGCATGGCGCCAGCGCGCGATGCGGCCGTCGAGCACATCGAAGATGAACGCTGCCGGCGCCAGCGCCGCCGCGATATAGAAATGGGTCAGCACCGGCTCGCCCACGTAGTACATGGCAAAAAATACCGATCCCATGCCGCACGCCGCGTTGGCCAGTGTAAAAAAATCGGCCAGCTGCAGGTCGCGCAGCATCGAGAAATGCCGTGGGCGCTCCTGGGGTGTCGCCATGCGCAACCTCCGGGTCAGAGCACGGTGTTGACGTGATGCACCTGGGGCGGCGCGGCAAAGCAGTCGCCCACGAGCTTGCGCCACGTCTGGAAGTCATCGGACTCGCGGAAGTGGACCATGTGGTCTTCCACGGTTTCCCAGGCCACCACCAGCGCGTATTGCGACGGCTGCTCGATCGAGCGTTGCAGGTTCATGCCATGGCAGCCGCGCGCCCGCAGGAACAGCGGCTTGGCTTGCGCCACGGCGCCTTCGAACTGCGACTCCATGCCGGGCTTGATCGTGATCTGGGCGATTTCGTGAATCATGTTGGTCTCGTATTCGGGTGGGATCGGAGCCTTCCGATCGGTGAGCAATGCGCCGCGAAGCGGCTTGCTGTCTACCTTAGCAGATTTTGGCGCGCGCTCGTCACGTCACGCGGTGCCGCGCGAGCCCGGTCACGAGATAGGCCACCACAAGCGCGTTCGCCATGGCCAGCCCCACATGGATCCACGTGGGGTGGAGGATGGCCTCGTACACCTCCACCGGTATGTAGATGCCGCCCGACCACACGCCGAGCCAGTTGCCCCACGCGCGCCCGCGCCAGAGGCCGTAGGCTTCCGTGAACCGCATCAGCGCGTACATCGCGGCCGAGCCGCCGATGGCCCAGAGGCGCCCGTCCGTGGGATGCGCGAGCAGCGACAGGAAGATGGTGGGATACCGGCTCGCCGGATTGATGTGGAAGCGGCTAACGATGGCCTCGGCCAGCGCCTGGGCGTCGCGGTGCAGCAACGCCACGAGGCCGATGCCGGCCAGGATGACGAGCGCGCCCTTGGCGGCTTCAAACATTGCGATGCTCTTGAGGCCCAGTTGCGGGCTGGCTGCTGCCCCTTTTGCCATGGCGAGAAGCGGAAGTCGACGAAGCCGCCATTGTGCAGCATTCGCGGCGCGACGGAGCGCCCGGCGGGCTTAACGCGCCTGCCGCTCCACCATCGGCCCGCTGGCGTCGATGCCGCCGCCGGCCTCGAGCGGGCCGGTGACCGTGAGCGGCCCATCGACATGCAGGTCGCCGTGCACCACCATCGTGCCATGTACCGTCAGCGGCCCATGGAACACCTTGAGCAGGCCGCGCGCCGGCGGCGGCGGATAACCGCCCCCCGGGGTGGAGAACCATGCGGCAGTGATCGGGCCCGCCGCGTAGACGCTGCCGTCCACGCTCAGGGTGCCCTGCACCGTGACTGGCCCCTTGACATGCACCGAGCCGCCTACCGCGATCGATCCCGTGGTCGAGGGCTGGGCGCCTGCCCACTGCGGCCACAACATGCATAGCGACAACTGGGCGGCGGCCGTCATGGCAACAAGCAGTCTCGATGGCATGGCGCCCTCCTCTTTCCATGGCGCCTGCAAAAAAAGAAACTGGCGCGATGCATCCAGTGTAGTGCTCCGGATACCTCGCGCCAGCGTGCCCCTGCGGGGGCTTACGACTTGTTACGCCGCTTACTGCATGGGCTACCGCATGACCTGCTGCGCGGTCTGCTGCGCCGCGGGTTGCGTGGTGCCGTTGGCTGCCACCGCCTCCGGCAGCGGACCCCAGCCGCCGCCGAGGCTGCGCACCAGCGACACCGTCGCCGCCGCGCGCAGGCCCGCGACCTGATTGGCCTCGCGCTGCGACTGGAGCACCGTACGGTCGGCGTCGATCACGGTCAGGTAATCCACCGCGCCGGCATCGTAGCGGCTGCGCGAGATGCGCTGCGCGCGCCGGGCGCCCGCCAGCGCGCCGTCCAGTGCCGTGCCCTGCTGGCTCAGCCAGCGCACGTCGGCCAGGCTGTCTTCCACTTCGCGGAAGGCCACCAGCACGGTCTGCCGGTACGACGCCACGCTTTCCTCATGCGCGGCGCGCGCGCCGGCCAGGTTGGAGCTGTTGCGGCCACCGTCGAATACGGTCTGCGCAACGGTCGTGCCGATCAGCGGCCCAAGCATCCACGTACGCGAGGACCACTTGAACAGGTTCGACAGATCCGCCGATTCGAAGCCGAACAGCGCGGTCAGCGAGATACGCGGGAAGAACGCGGCCTTCGCCACGCCGATCCGCGCGTTGGCAGCCGCCATCTGCCGCTCAGCGGCGGCGATGTCGGGACGGCGCTCCAGCAGCTCCGACGGCAGGCCGGCCGGCACCGCCACCGGCGCCGTATCGAAGGGCCGCGCGGCCAGCGTGAACTGCGCCGGCGGCACGCCGGTCAGCACGGCCAGCGCATGCTCCTGGTTGGCGCGGCGACGCTCGATGCCCGCCAGGTCCGCGCGCGCGGTGCCCAGCTCGGCTTCGGCACGGGCCGGATCGAGGTCGGTGGTCTCGCCGGCGTCGTAGCGCTTCTTCAGCAGCGACAGCGCATCCTCGCGCAGCTTGATCGTCGCGTTCAGCAGTTCGCGTTCGCTATCCAGCGTACGCAGCGCGAAGTAGGCCTGCGCGGTGTCAGCCTGCAGCGCGAGCTGCACCGAGCGGTACAGGTCCTCGGCGGCCTGGGTGTCGGCCCGCGCGGCGTTCACGCTGCTGGCCACGCGGCCGAACAGGTCCAGCTCGTAGCTGGCAAAGGCGCGCGCCTTGTACACGGTCTGCGGCGACACACGGGTCCCGTCGGGCAGGCCCTGCGAGGCCGCGGACGCCTGCGTGCGCGTCGGATCGAGCCCGACACTCAGTTGCGGATAGAGGTCGGCCTCGGTGGCGCCCATGAAGGCCCGCGCCTGCTTCAGCCGCGCGGCGGCGGCAGCGAGGTCCTGGTTGTTGCCGTTGGCGGCCGTGATCAGGCGGTCCAGGTCGGCATCGCCGAACACCTTCCACCAGTCGCCGCGATGCTGGCCCTCGGCCGGCGTGGCGGTCTTCCACTGCGCGCCTTCGGCCTGCGCCGCTTCCGCTTCCTTGAACGCAGGTACGGAGGCGGTCTCGGGCACCTTGTAGGTCGGCGCCAGCGAGCAGCCCGCCAGCACCAGCGCGGCGGCCAGTGTGGCCAGGCGGGGCAGCGTGCGTGTCAATTGCGCAATCATGATGTGTTCCCTTTTTGCTTTCATGTCTCTGATTGGCTTATTCCGCCGATGCCACCGCGTGCGAAGCCGAGGCGTCCTGCGCCACCGCCTTGCGCTGGCCGCGGGTCGCCAACAGGCGCAGCGCCACGTAGAACACCGGCGTCAGGAACAGGCCGAAGAACGTCACGCCGAGCATGCCCGCGAACACCGCCACGCCCATCGCATGACGCATTTCCGAGCCGGCGCCGGTCGAGATCACCAGCGGCACCACACCCATGATGAACGCGAACGACGTCATCAGGATCGGGCGCAGACGCAGGCGGCTCGCCTCGATCGCGGCCTGCACCACCGTACGGCCGTGGTGCTCCAGTTCCCGGGCGAATTCGACGATCAGGATCGCGTTCTTCGCGGACAACCCCACCAGCACGATGAAACCGATCTGCGTGAAGATGTTGTTGTCACCACGCGTCAGCCACACGCCAGTCATGGCGGCCAGCAGGCTCATCGGCACGATCAGGATCACGGCCAGCGGCAGCGTCAGGCTCTCGTACTGGGCAGCCAGCACCAGGAACACCAGCAGCACGCACAGCGGGAAGATCCACACCCCTGCGTTGCCGGCCAGGATGTCCTGGTAGGTCAGCTCGGTCCATTCGAACTTGATGCCCTTCGGCAGCGTCTCGGCAGCGATGCGTTCGGCAGCAGCCTGCGCCTGGCCCGACGAGAAGCCCGGTGCCGGACCGCCGTTCATGTCGGCAGCCGTGAAGCCGTTGTAGCGCACCACGCTGTCCGGGCCAAAGCCCTGCTTCACCTGGACCAGCGAGGACAGCGGCACCATGTCGCCATTCACGTTGCGGGTCTTCAGCTGCAGGATGTCCTCGGCACGGGCACGGAACTGCGCATCCGCCTGCACCTTCACCTGATACGTGCGGCCGAACTTGTTGAAGTCGTTCACGTAGGCCGAACCGAGGTAGGTCTGCAGCGTGTCGAACACGTCCGTCACCGGCACGCCGAGCTGCTTGGCCTTGGTGCGGTCAAGCTGCACGTCGAGCTGCGGCACGTTCACCTGGTAGTTGCTGAAGATGCCAGCCAGCTCCGGCGTGGCGCGTGCCTTGCCCATGAACGCATTGGTCGCATCGAACAGCGCGTCATAGCCCAGCGCGGCGCGGTCCTCGATCATCAGCTTGAAACCGCCGATGGTGCCGAGGCCCTGCACGGGCGGCGGCGGGAACACGGCAATGAACGCGTCCTGGATCGCACCGTACTGCTTGTTCAGGTCGGCCGCGATGGCATCGCCGGACAACGCCTTGCTCTTGCGCTTCTCGAACGGATCGAGCGTGACGAACACGATGCCGGCGCTCGGGCTGTTGGTGAAGCCGTTGATCGACAGGCCCGGGAAGGCCACGGCCGATTCCACGCCCGGATGCTTGAGGGCGATATCCGACATGCGGCGGATCACGTCTTCCGTACGGTCCAGCGTGGCGCCGTCCGGCAGCTTGGCAAAGCTCACCAGGTACTGCTTGTCCTGCGCCGGCACGAAGCCCTTCGGCACCATCTGGAACACGCCCCACGTGGCCACCAGCATCACGGCGTAGACGCCGAACACCGCACCCTTGCGGCGGATCACACCGGTCACGCCGCGGCCATAGTTATCGGAGCTGCGGTGGAAGAATCGGTTGAAGCGCTTGAAGAAGCCGCCGAAGACCTTGTCCATGCCACGCGTGAGCCAATCCTTCGGTGCATCATGGCCGCGCAGCAGCAGGGCCGACAGCGCCGGCGAGAGCGTCAGCGAGTTGAAGGCCGAGATGATCGTCGAGATCGAGATGGTCAGCGCGAACTGCTTGTAGAACTGGCCGGTCAGGCCCGTCATGAAGGCCAGCGGCACGAACACGGCGATCAGGGTCAGCGCGATGGCGATGATCGGGCCGCTCACTTCGCGCATGGCCTTGTAGGTGGCCTCCTTCGGCGAAAGCCCTTCCTCGATGTTCCGCTCGACGTTCTCCACCACCACGATCGCATCATCCACCACGATACCGATGGCCAGCACGAGCCCGAACAGCGACAGCGCGTTGATCGAGAAGCCGAACGCATGCATCAGCCCGAACGTACCGACGATCGACACCGGCACCGCCAGCAGCGGGATGATCGACGCACGCCAGGTCTGCAGGAACAGGATCACCACCAGCACCACCAGCGCGATGGCCTCGAACAGGGTGTGAACCACGGCCTCGATACTGTGGCGCACGAACTGGGTGGGGTCATAGACGATGCTGAAGTCCACGCCCTCCGGCATGTTCTCCTTGAGCTCGGCCATGGTCTTGCGCACGTCATCCGAGATCTGGATGGCGTTGGAGCCCGGCGACTGGAAGATCGGCAGCGCCACGGCGGACTTGTTGTCCAGCAGCGAGCGCAGCGCGTACTCCGACGCGCCGAGTTCGATCCGGGCGATGTCCTTCAGGTACGTCACCGCACCGTCGGCCGAGGTCTTGACGACGATGTCGCCAAACTCCTCCACCGTCTGCAGACGACCCTGCGCGTTCACCGACAGCTGCAGGTCGGTGCCCGGCAGCGACGGCGACTGGCCGATCACACCGGCTGCCACCTGCACGTTCTGCTCGCGGATGGCCTTGACCACGTCGGATGCGGCGAGGTGGCGCTCGGCGATCTTCTCCGGGTTCAACCACACGCGCATCGAGTAGTCGCCCGAGCCGAACATCTGCACCTGGCCCACGCCCTGGATCCGCGCGAGGCGGTCCTTCACGTTGATCAGCGCGTAGTTGCGCAGGTACGTCATGTCGTAGCGGTCGTTCGGCGAAACCAGGTGAACCACCATGGTCAGGTCGGGCGAGCTCTTGACGGTCGTGATACCCAGGCGGCGCACATCCTCGGGCAGGCGCGGCTCGGCTTGCGAGACGCGGTTCTGCACCAGCTGCTGGGCCTTGTCCGGGTCCGTGCCGAGCTTGAAGGTCACCGTCAGCGTCAGGTTGCCGTCGCTGTTGGCCTGCGAGTTCATGTAGAGCATGTCCTCGACGCCATTGATCTGCTCTTCCAGCGGCGTGGCCACCGTTTCGGCGATCACCTTCGGGTTGGCGCCCGGGAACTGCGCGCGCACCACGACTGACGGCGGCACCACCTCGGGGTATTCCGATATCGGTAACTTGAACATCGAGATGGCGCCGATCAGGAAGATCAGCACCGACAACACGCCCGCGAAAATCGGGCGATCGATAAAGAATTTCGAGAGATTCATCTTGGTCTCGGCGAAAGCACTCCCCCTGGCCGTCCGCCAGGGCGGACGCCATATGCTGCAAGGGAGAAAAAATTAGGCTACCTGTGCGTGCTGCGGGGCAGTGCTCAGCTCACGGTCTTGGCCACGGCTTCGGCAGGCTTGTCGGCCTGGCCCGCCTTGTCGTCGGCAGCCTGCTTGCGGTCCGGCGTGGTACCGCGCGGTTCCAGTTCGCTGCGATAGGCCATGGCCACCGGCTTGGGCGCCACCGTGTCGCCCGGGCGCACGCGCATCAGGCCGTTCACGACGATGTTCTCGCCCGGCTGCAGACCCTTGCGGATCACACGCAGCCCTTCGAACGACGGCCCGAGGTTCACCTCGCGGTAGACCAGCTTGTTGGCCTTGTCCACCACCAGCACGAACTTCTTGCCCTGGTCCGTGCCGATGGCGCGGTCGTTGATCAGCACCGCCGGGTGCGGCGTGCCGCCCCCGAGCTTGACCTTGGCGTAGAGGCCCGGCAGCAGGCGGCCATCGGCGTTGTCGAACACCGCGCGCACGCGGATGGTGCCGCTGCGCGTATCCAGGCGGTTGTCCACCGAGTGGATCTTGCCCTTGTGCGGGTAGTCGTCCTCGTTGGCCAGGCCGACGAACACCGGCAGGTCGTTCTTGCCGCCGCCGGCGCCCGGCGCCGTGTAGCGCAGGTAGCTCTGCTCGTCCACGTCGAAGCTCGCGTACACCGGCGAGACCGACACCACCGTGGTCAGCGGCGGCGAAGCCGCGCCCGCGGCCACCAGGTTGCCTACCGTGATTTCCGCACGCGACACCTTGCCCGAGACCGGTGCAACGATGCGCGTGTAGCTCAGGTTCAGGCGCGCCACTTCCAGCGCCGCCTGCGCGCCCCGCACGTCGGCGGTGGTCTCGCTGGCGGTGTTGATGCGCTCGTCGAACTCGCGCCTGGAGATGGCGTTGTCGTCCAGCAGGCGCTGGGCGCGTACCTTCTCGCTCTGCGCGTGGCTGGCACGCACCTGGGCCGCGTTCAGGGCGGCTTCGGCACGGGCCACTTCGGCCGCATACGGACGCGGGTCGATCGTGAACAGCGGATCGCCCTTCTTCACGATGGAGCCTTCGCGGAAATGCACCGTGTCGATGGTGCCGGAGACACGCGGACGGATCTCCACGCGGTCCACGGCCTCGATGCGGCCCGAGAATTCATCCCATTCGGTGATGGTCTGCCCCACTGCCGCCGCCACTTCCACCGCAGGCGCGGACGGCGCCGGGTTGGCCTGTGCTTCCCCGCCGTGCCAGGGACGCAGAACCGAGGTAGCCACGCCGGCGCCCAGGATTGCCACGATGGCAATGGCGATCAGCGTGCGTCGAGACTGATGATTCATTTTTCTTCACTCCGTGTTCGTCGGGTTTTCTTCAACTGGAAAAGCAAAAGGCCGAACGCCGCCCGCCGGGCTGGACGGCCCGGAAAAATGGGAAACAAGGGTTCGTCCCCGCCTGGATGGACGGGGCTATGCCACTACCGCTGCCAGCCTCAAAAGGCGCTGGCTAACTTGCTCCGGACGCTCAGGCTCCTTGAGCGCCGGGCCGGCGTTCGGCCGGTGATGAGGTATCGTCGGTTTGCGCAAAACACTCGCGCAGGAACCGCGCTCCTTCGTTGACCCATGCCTGGCACTGCTCATGGGATTCTTCCACCCCGTCGCCACAGGCGCCGGGCATGATCAGGGTGCGGGCCGGAATGCCCGCCTTGACGAGTTTTGCCGCGAAGGCTTCGCCCTCGGCACGCAATGCATCTTTCTCGGCCACCTGCACCAGCGTGGAGGGCAGCCCCACCAGGCGCGATGCCATGGCCGGCGCCGCATACGGGTGCACGCTGGCGGCCGGCGTGGGCAGGTAATCGCGATAGTTGCAGGCCAGGCGGCGCAGCATCTCCATCGGCACCTGGCCGGTCGTGCACATCGACGCATGCTGGAGGCACGGGTCCGTCACGGGGCGGATCAGCCATTGCCCGGCCGGTTGCGGCAGGCCGCGATCACGCAACATCTGCGCCAGCGCAATCGCCAGATTGCCGCCGGCTTCCTCGCCCACCAGCGCGAAGCGCAGCTTGTCCACCTTCAGCTTCTTGGCGTGCTTGAGCACCCAGACTGCCGTATTCACCGCATCCTCGGGGGCGGCCGGGAACGGATGGTCGGGCGCCAGCGAATAGGCCGGCGTCACCACCACGGCCGGAACCGACTTCGCCAGATCCCGCGCCAATGCCTGTGCCGCTTCCACCCCACCTTCGACGAAACCGCCCGCGTGCAGGTACACCAGCCACGGCAGCAGTTCGGTGCTGCCCGCCGCTGGTGCATACCCGGCGGGATAGGCCACGCAGACCTTGATCTCGCGGTCGCCGCTCGCCACCATATATTGCTCAGCGCGCGCTTCTCCCTTGCCTGCAGCCGGTTTCACGGCGGGGGTGATGGGATTCACGGTCTTTGACATGGTGGTTACGACGCCGGCACGGGCCGTCGATACTGTGTTGCGATGCAACGAATTATGGTGATTGACCCGATTGGGATAAAGCTGGAGATTGCCAACGCACTGTTTCTGGAGTGGAATAATCGCCAGAGTGTTGCGAGAAGTGAAACCACACGCTTGGCAAGGACACCGGAAATGTGATTCACTCCGGTCCTTCGGTGCACGCACGGTTGGGGAACCGCGCCCGCCACCGAGCCCCCAGACCTCCACCCATCCCCGCTCCGGCCGCCACTGGCGGACCGCCGGCAGCAAACCCAGGGCACGCACTTGACATGCGCGACCCCACTCCCGCCAGACACCATCCTTCGGAACGTAGCCCCCGGTCTCACCCCTTTCGGAAGCAACATCATGGATCGTCTTGTCTCTATGCAGGCATTCACTCGGGTGGTGGATGTCGGCAGTTTTGCGCGCGCGGCGGAGTCCCTTGACCTGCCCAAAGCCACGCTCACCCGCCTGATCCAGAACCTGGAGACCCATCTCGGCGTCAAGCTGCTGCACCGGACCACGCGGCGCATCAGCGTGACCACGGACGGCGCCGCCTATTACGAACGCTGCGTGCGCATTCTCGCGGACGTGGAGGAAGCCGAGCAGTCGCTCACGCGCCACAACAACTCGCCGCGCGGCACGCTGTGCGTGGACACCACGGCCGGCCTCGCGCGGATGGTGCTGATTCCCAACCTGCACGATTTCTACAATGCCTACCCGGAACTGAAGCTCGAGCTGACCATCAACGGCAAGCCGATCGACCTGCTGCAGGAAGGCGTGGACGTGGTGCTGCGCGTGGGCACGCTGGACGAGGCGATGGTGGCGCGGCGCCTGGGCCAGGTCAAACTGGCGTTCTTTGCCTCGCCGATCTACCTGCGGCGTTTTGGCACACCCGCCGACCTGACTGAGCTGGCGCAGCACAAGGCCATCAACTACCTGTCTAACCGGCACGGCCGCGAAATGCCGTGGACGTTGTCGCGCGGCGGCGAGAGCAGCGAGATCCTGCTGCCCTCGGCCATCTCCACCAATGACGCCGACGTCTACATCGGCTGCGCGCTGGAAGGCCACGGCATCGCCCAGATCTCCCGGGCGATGGCGGAGCCCTACGTCCAGAGCGGCCGGCTGGTGGAGGTCATGAGTGACTGGCAGACCGAGGAATTGCCGATTTCGGCGATGTACCCGCAGAACCGCCACCTGTCGGCGAAAGTGCGGGTCTTCGTGAACTGGGCGGCTGACCTGTTCTCCCGGCATCCGCACTTCGGCGTGGCGCCGCAGCAACTGGCGGCGTAGACCCCGCCAGCCCGGCCGGCAAACCCCTTGCACTGCTGTGCAAGGGGTTTTTTTCATTTCGGCGTCCAGCACCAAGCGTCGACTGCATTGCGCCGTCTTGATTCATGCCGGTTTTCTTGCTACGTTTCTGCGGCTTGACTTATCAACAATAATCACAAACGGGTCCAATCATGAGCCATCTCCTGCGCTGGCGCCACGCCGCGCGGCCTTCGCGCGTACAAGCCGCCTTTCTGCCATGCCTCGCGCTGTTCACCGCCCTGCTGTTGGGCGGATGCGCGGCGGACGAATCCAACGAGGCACCGGCAGTGCCCACGGCGCCCACGGTGCCGGCAACCCCCGGCCCGTACGCCATCGGCGGCACCCTCGCCGGCCTCACCGCCGGCAGCCAACTGGTGCTGCAAAACAACGGGCAGGATGCGCTGACGCTGACCGCCGACGGCAGCTTTACCTTCGCCACGCCCGTGGCCCACAACAGCGGCTACGCGGTCACCATCGCCCAGCAGCCGGCCGGACAGGTCTGCTCGGTAGCAGGCGGCGCCGGGGCCGGCGTGACCGCGGCGGTCACGAATATCGCCGTGGTCTGCGCCACCACCCGCTTCACCGTCAGTGGCAAGGTCAGCGGACTGGCCGCCGGGCAATCGGTCGTCCTGCACAACAATGGCGCGGATGCCCTGACCCTCAGCGCGAATGGCACGTTCAGCTTTCCGACACCCGTGCCGTACAACGGCAGCTACCTCGTGACGGTGTCCGCTCAGCCGGCCGACCAGACCTGCACCGTGAATGGCCACCAAGGCAGCGCGGTCATCGCGGACATTGCCTCGGTGGACGTGGTTTGCGCCACGAACACATACAGTGTGGGCGGCACCGTGTCGGGTCTGTCGAGCCAGGTCACCCTGGCCAACAACGGCACGGACTTCCTCACGATTTCCGCGAACGGCGGATTCACCATGCCGACCGCCCTTCCGACGGGCGGCACCTTCAATGTCACCATCAACACCCTGCCACTCGGGCAGACCTGTGCCGTGTTGAACAGCTCCGGCACGGTGGCCGCCGCCAACGTCACGAATATCGCAGTGTTCTGCACCTCGCAGCCGATTGGCACCCTCTACATGCCGGCCGCCTCCGCCACGCGGACAGACCTCTACAGCATGATGTCGGACGGCCAACTGGTCTTTTCCAGCAATGCGTATGGCTACAGCGGGGATCTGTTCGCCATGACCAATGACGACAGATTGAAGACGCTGTACTTTTCGTCGACGAGCGGATGGACGTACAAGTTCGACATCGCCGCGGACGGCACATGGATCCCCCCCGGGGACGGCCGGGCCTTCGGCGGCGAAACGCCCACCAGCCTGTTGCGCGACCCCCTAGGACGGTTCATCTTCCTGGGAAGTGACGTGTTCAACATCCGCACCGTCACCCTCGATGTCGTCGGCAACATGACACCGACGAGCCTGATCGGCACGACCTTCCGTCCCGATACGATGGTCGCCACGCCCGATGGCCAGTTCCTGATCGCCGGCTCGTCCGCCACGCCGGGGTTCGACGTCTTTGCGATCGCCCCGGATGGCTCGCTGACCTCCGGCAGCCATCTAGCCCTGGCTGTGGCGCCGTCAGCGCTGGCGATGCATCCCTCCAATAGCTATCTATATGTGGCGGACCCCATCAATAACCGAATCATGGAGTATCGCGTCGATGGTGCAGGCAATGTGACGCCCCTGCCGGCCACGCTCATTGCCACCGACGGGTCGCCCCAGCACCTCAGCATCGACCCTTCGGGCCGCTACCTGTACGCCACAAGCCCGGCATCCGGCAAGATCTCGCAGTACACGATCGCCGCCGATGGCACGCTGGTGGCGATGCCTCAGCCCGCCGTTGCCGCGGGCACCCTCCCCGGCGCGCCGACGATCGACCCGACCGGGCGCTTCCTCTACGTGCCGAACGCCACCAGCCTCGAAATCCGCCAGTACGTTATCGGCGTGACCGGTGCCTTGACGCCGCTGACGCCCGCAACCGTGTCGATCCTGGCCGCGCCGACGCTCCTGTACAGCGTGCCGAGGTAGGCGCCGCCGCCACAGGGCGAACAAACCAAAAAAAAAGGGCGGGGATGCACTCCCGCCCTGTTTTTCATTTCCGGCACGCGTCAGGTCTGGCGGCTCAGAACTCCACCATCGCAAAGTCTTCCTTGCCCACATCGCACTCGGGGCAGCGCCAGTCGTCCGGAATGTCTTCCCAGCGCGTGCCGGGCGCGATGCCGTCCTCCGGCAAGCCGGCCGCTTCGTCGTAGACCCAGCCGCAGATGATGCAGACCCATTGCTTGAATTCCGCTTCGGGGGCCGCCGGCTTCTCGGCGCTGGCGGGGGCGTCCTGGCGGGCTTCGGGATCGTCGAGACTGAAGACCAACGGCGCGGCCGTGCCGCTCGCCAGATCGGCCAGGTGACCCTGGAGCCGCGCCATCAGCGCCCGGGTCTCCTCCAGCGTGAAGTCGATCCAGAACGGATCACCAGCGCCATCGTTCAGGCGTTGCGGGGAAAACTGAAGTTCGAGGACGGAGCCTTTCTTGTACATGCGTCGAGGGGGTCGAGGGCGGCAAAGGCGCGTAGATGGGGGCGATCGGCGGCGCTTCAAGCCACGCCGCCGAGATCCGCCTTACTGCTGCACCTTGTAGCGCTCGAGCCAGTGTGCGTACGGCGCCGGCAGCACCCACGACGGGCGCTCCACGTTCAGCGCCATGCCCGCCTGGTACGGCCAGTGCGGGTTGGACAGCAGCGCGCGGCCCACCATGACGAGGTCGATCTGGCCATCGGCCACGGCCTGGTTGGCAATGGCCGGATTGTCGATGCCCCACGAAGCCGCCACCGGCAGGCCGGCCTCGCGGCGCACGCGCTCGGCCACCGGGGCCAGGAAGGCGGGGCCCCACGGAATCTGCACGTCCGGGATGGTGAAGCCGACGCTGACATTGAGCATATCGAGCCCGCCCTCGCGCATCGCGCGGGTCAGCTGGATCGATTCGTCGAGCGTGCGGGCGTCGTCGCCGTCATATTCGATCACGCCAAAGCGCGCGGTCAGCGGCAGGTTCCTGGGCCAGACTTCGCGCACGGCGGCCAGCGTTTCCAGCAGGAAGCGGCTGCGCCCAGCCACGTCGCCGCCATAGCCATCGGTACGCTGGTTGGTGTGGCGCGAGAAGAAGCTCTGGGCGAGATACCCGTGGGCGAAGTGCAGTTCAAGCCACTGAAAGCCGGCTTCCAGCGCGCGCTTGGCGGCGGCCACGAAGTCGGCCTGCACACGGGCGATGTCGTCGAGCGTCATCGCCTTCGGCACCTTGGGCAGATGGGCGCCGAACGGCACGGCGGACGGGGCGATGGTCGGCCAGCCGCGCGCATCGTCTTCGGCGATATGGTCGTCGCCTTCCCAGGGCCGGTTGGCGCTGGCCTTGCGGCCGGCGTGGGCGATCTGGATGCCGGCCACGGCACCGCCGGCCTTGATGGCGGCGGCGATGCGCGCCATGCCGGCCATCTGCTCGTCGTTCCAGAGACCGGTGCAACCCGGGGAGATACGGCCTTCCGGCGACACCGCCGTGGCCTCGACGATCACCAGGCCCGCACCGCCGCGCGCCAGCCCGGTGTAGTGCGCCAGATGCCAGTCGTTGGTGACACCGTCGACAGCGCTGTACTGGCACATCGGCGGAATGGCAATGCGGTTGCGCAGCGTGACGTCTTTCAGCGTGAAGGGGGTGAACAAAGCGGCGTCGCTCATCGGATGGCTCCGGGGGTGTTATCGAGGGTGCCAATCGTATGCGTCCGTCGCTATAATGAAAACTATCTGGCGATTATCGCCACAATAAGAGTTTGTTATGGTGATTCGGTGATGGTGAACCCCCAATGGCTGAAATCCTTCGCCACGCTGGCGGAGCTGGGCAACTTCACGCGCACGGCTGACCGCCTGGGGCTGACCCAGGCCGCCGTCAGCCAGCACGTGCGGCATCTGGAAGATCTGTATGGATCACTGCTGATCCGCCGGCCCCGCGCCCTTGAACTGACCCCGGCGGGTGCAGCGTTGCTGGAATACTGCGCCGAGGTGAACCAGGCGCATGAGCGGCTGGCCTCGCGGCTCTCCGACGCCGATGCCACGCAGGGCGAGGTGGCACTGATCACGCCGGGCAGCATCGGCCTGTTTATCTACCCGATGCTGCTGGACCTCCAGCAGGAGCATCCCGGGCTGGCCGTGCGCCACCGCTTCGCGCCCGATACCGAGGTGCTGGAAGCGGTACTGCACAACCACTATGAACTCGGCATCGTCACGCTCAAGCCGGACGACACGCGCCTGACCGCCACGCCGTTCATCGAGGAACCGCTGGAACTGGTGATCCCGCCCGACGAGGAAGTCCATAGCTGGGACGACCTCGTACGCATCGGTTTCATCGACCATGCCGAAGGCCAGGCGATGGCCAACCGGCTGCTGAGCCGGCGCTTTCCCGGCAATCCGGGCGCGTTCCACCTGCCCCGGCGCGGCTTCAGCAACCAGATCGGCATGCTGCACGAGCCGGTGGCGCGGGGGCTCGGCTTCACCGTGGTGCCGCGCTTTGCGCGCGAGGCGTGGGAGCGCACCCGCCCGGTCAAGGTGGCCGAATGCGGCCCGCCGGTGGTGGACACGCTCTGGTGGATCCATCGCGCCGAATGGCCGCTGTCGGCACGCGCCACGGGCGTGATCCGGTATCTCCGGCAGCGCATCGAGGCGGCCTGCGGCAGCATGGTCTGCCTGCTGCCACCCGAGCTATGACAGACGCCAAAACTGCTGGATTCATGAGCGCAGCTAACAAGCGTATGCAGATTCTTGCGCCTACCCTTTGTGCGCCATGGCTCCTATCATTCCGGTTTGCCTTGCCCGAAAGTCCACAAAACAAGGACCCCCCATGGAAGATTTCGGCGACATCAGAATGTCACGGCGCGACCTGCTCAAGGCGGGCGCGGCATCGGCCACCGCAGTGGCCGTGCCCACCGCCCAGGCGCAAGACAGCCCGGCCAATATCCCCTCCCCCACCAACCCCTCCCCCAGCGCCAGCCGCCCACCCGTGATGGCCACCGTCACGCTCGACGTCAACGGCCGCCGCCATACGCTCAAGCTGGACACCCGCACCACGCTGCTGGACGCCCTGCGCGAACACCTGCACCTCACCGGCACCAAGAAGGGCTGCGACCACGGCCAGTGCGGCGCCTGCACGGTAATGGCCGATGGGCGGCGCATCAACGCCTGCCTGTCGCTGGCCGTAATGCACGATGGGGGCAAGGTCACCACCATCGAGGGCCTGGGCACGCCCAGCAGCCTGCATCCGATGCAGGCCGCCTTCGTCAAGCATGACGGCTACCAGTGCGGCTATTGCACGCCGGGCCAGATCTGCTCCGCCGTGGCCGTGCTCGACGAGATCCGCCAGGGCATTCCCAGCCATGTCGGCGCCGACCTCAACGCGCGGCCGCAGATGAACGTGGTGGAGTTCCGCGAGCGCATGAGCGGCAATATCTGCCGCTGCGGCGCCTACGCCAACATCGCCGACGCCATGAGCGAAGTGGCCGGGAGGCAGGCATGAATCCCTTCAGCTACGAGCGCGCCAAGACCCCGGCGGAGGCCGCCGCAGCCGCCGCGCGCACGCCGGGCAGCCGCTTTATCGCGGGTGGCACCAACCTGCTCGATCTGATGAAGCTCGGCATCGAATCGCCCACGCACCTGATCGACGTGAACGGCCTGCGGCTCGACAAGATCGAGCCCACCGCCGAAGGCGGCCTGCGCGTGGGCGCGCTGGTGCGCAATACCGACCTGGCCGCCGATACCCGCGTACGGCGCGACTACGGCGTGCTGGCCCGCGCGCTGCTGGCCGGCGCTTCGGGCCAGTTGCGCAACAAGGCCACCACGGCCGGCAACCTGCTGCAACGCACGCGCTGCCCGTACTTCTACGACACCAACCTGCCGTGCAACAAGCGCGCGCCGGGCAGCGGCTGCTCGGCCATCGGCGGCGTGACGCGCCAGCATGCGGTGATTGGCGTCAGCGAGGCGTGCATCGCCACCCATCCAAGCGACATGGCCGTGGCCATGCGCCTGCTCGACGCCACCGTGGAGACCGTCCAGCCCAACGGCACCGCGCGCACCATTCCGATTGCCGATTTCCATCGCCTGCCGGGCAACACGCCGCATATCGAGACCGCGCTGCTACCGGGCGAGCTGATTACAGCTGTCACGCTGCCGCGCCCGCTCGGCGGCGTACACGCCTACCGCAAGGTGCGTGACCGGGCCTCGTACGCGTTCGCGCTGGTCTCGGTGGCGGCCATCATCCAGCGCGACGGCACCGGCCGGGTGGCGCTGGGCGGCGTGGCCCACAAGCCGTGGCGCGTGGAAGCCGCCGAGGCAGAGCTGCCGCACGGCGCGCGTGCCGTCACCCAGCGTCTGCTGGACGGCGCCACGCCCACCCCCGAGAACACCTTCAAGGTGGCGCTGGCCGAGCGCACGCTGGGCGCCGTGCTGCTGCAGGCCAAGGGCTGAGGTCCAAGGGCTTAGGCACGGGACAAAACAGGAAAAGGACGCTCCGATGAAATTCGACACGCCCGCCACCACCAATCCGATCGACCAGCTCAAGGTGGTCGGCCAGCCGCTCAGCCGCATCGACGGCCCGCTCAAGACCACCGGCACGGCGCGCTATGCCTATGAATGGCACGACGCCGCCCGCAACGCCGCCTACGGCTACGTGGTAGGCGCCGGCATCGCCAAGGGCCGCATCGCCGCCATCGACACCGACGCCGCCCACCGCGCGCCGGGCGTGCTGGCCATCGTCACCGCCGCCAACGCCGGCACGCTTGGCAAGGGCCGCTTCAACAACGCGCGGCTGCTGGGCGGCCCGGCGGTGCAGCACTACCACCAGGCCATCGCGCTGGTCGTGGCGGAGACTTTCGAGCAGGCGCGCGCCGCCGCCCAGCTGGTGCGGGTGCGCTATGAACGCGAGCGCGGCAGCTTCGACCTCGCCGCCTCGCGCGACAGCGCCACACGCCCCAAGTCCGGCGTGCCCGAATCGGCCCGGGGCGACTTCCCCGGCGCGTTCGCGGCGGCCCCGGTGCAGTTGGACGCCACCTACTCTACCCCCGACCAGGCCCACGCGATGATGGAGCCCCATGCGTCGATGGCCAGCTGGAACGGCGACCAGCTCACGGTGTGGACGTCCAACCAGATGATCGACTGGAGCCGGGGCGACCTCGCCCAGACGCTCGGCGTGCCGAAGGAAAACGTGCGCCTGATCTCGCCCTTTATCGGCGGCGGCTTCGGCGGCAAGCTGTTCGTGCGCGCCGATGCGGTGCTCGCCGCCCTCGGCGCGCGGGCGGTACGCCGGCCCGTGAAGGTGGCGCTGACGCGCCCGCTGATCTTCAACAACACGCCGCACCGGCCCGCCACGATCCAGCGCATCCGGCTGGGCGCCGGGCGTGACGGCCGGCTGACCGCCATCGGCCATGAAAGCTGGTCCGGCGACATTGACGGCGTGAAGCCCGAGAACGCGGTGCAGCAGACCCGCCTGCTCTACGCCGGCGCCCATCGCATGACCGCGCTGCGCCTGTCCGCGCTGGACCTGCCGGAGGGCAACGCCATGCGCGCGCCCGGCGAGGCGCCCGGCCTGATGGCGCTGGAGATCGCCATGGACGAGATGGCCGGCAAGCTCGGCCTCGATCCGGTGGAATTCCGCGTACGCAACGACACCCAGGTGGACCCGGAGAAGCCCGAGCGCCCGTTCTCGCAGCGGCGTCTGGTCGATTGCCTGCGCATTGGCGCCGAGCGCTTCGGCTGGCAGCGCCGCGCCACGCGCCCCGGCGCGGTGCGCGACGGCCAGTGGCTGGTGGGCATGGGCGTGGCGGCGGCGTTCCGCAACAACCAGGTGGCCAAGTCGGGCGCGCGCGTGCGGCTGGACAAGCGCGGCATGGTCACCGTGGAAACCGACATGACCGACATCGGCACAGGCAGCTACACCATCATCGCCCAGACCGCCGCCGAGATGCTGGGCCTGCCGATCGACAAGGTGGTCGTGCGGTTGGGCGATTCGGCCTTCCCGGTATCGTCAGGCTCGGGCGGCCAATGGGGCGGCAACAGCTCCACCGCCGGCGTCTACGCCGCGTGCGTGAAGCTGCGCGAGGCGATTGCCACGCAGGCCGGCCTCGATGCCGCCACGGCGGTGTTCGAGAACGGCCGGGTCCGCGCCGGGGGCAGCACCGGAGGTAGCACCGGCGGGCGCGCCGTGCCGCTGGCCAGCGTGGCCGCGCGCGGCGACATCGTGGCCGAAGACACCATCGAGTTCGGCGACCTCACGCGCCGCTACCAGCAATCCACCTTCGGCGCGCATTTCGTCGAAGTCGGCGTGGATGCGGACACCTGCGAGATCCGCGTGCGCCGCATGCTGGCAGTCTGCGCCGCCGGGCGCATCCTCAACCCGAAGTCCGCCCGCAGCCAGGTAATTGGCGCCATGACGATGGGCGTGGGCGCGGCGCTGATGGAGGAACTGGCCGTGGACAAGCGGCTGGGCTGCTTCATCAACCACGACCTGGCCGGCTACGAGGTGCCCGTGCATGCGGACATCGGCCCGCAGGAGGTGGTGTTCCTCGACGAGACCGACCCGATGTCCTCGCCCATGAAGGCCAAGGGCGTGGGTGAGCTGGGAATCTGCGGCGTGGGGGCGGCCGTCGCCAACGCCGTCTTCAACGCCACCGGCGTGCGCGTGCGCGACTACCCGATCACGCTCGACAAGCTGCTCGGGCGCATGCCCGATCTCTCTGCCTGAAGCCTGAACGCTGCCAGCCAGCCCGGCTAGTCCCACGGGCGGGGCGCCGACGCCGGGGATCGGTGTCGCGCCTCGCCCAGGATGCGGCATTCGTCCACCGCGCAGTAGCCGTCACGCTGCAGCGCACTCCAGACCTCGGTGGCGCTGAGGCCGGTGAGCGGCGTGTGGGGATCGAAATCACATGACTCCACCCGCTCCGGCGGACCGAGCCAGGCGAGCATGGCGGGCGGGATGTTTTCCAGCGGGTGCGTGTGCGCGACGAAAAGAGCGCGTACACCACGGCGATGTATCGAGATCTTCACGACGGTACCCTTCGAGAGCAACGGACCTGTCCAATTTTTAGGATGCGGGATGGCCGAAGGTCAAGGCCATCCCTGTATCAAGGTATTAATGCCCCGGCGATCCGGTCGGCCGTATTGACCGAGTCGGTCAGCCCCAGATGGCCGTGGCCCACTGCCAGCCAGAGGCCGGGCTGGCCTTCGGCCGGCCCCACCACGGGCACCGAATCCGGCATGCAGGGCCGGTGGCCCATCCAGGTGGTGACGTGGGCCCCATCGAGGCCCTTGAATGTCTCGCGCGCAATACGTTCGAGGATGGCCGCGCGCTTCGCGTCGGGGGGCGCCGCCAACCCGGCAATCTCCACCGTGCCGCCCACGCGCAGGCCGCCCTCCATCGGCGTGACGAAGATCTTGCGGTCGGTCAGCACCACGGTGCGCGACACGGCGTCGTGCCGGTTGGTGAACTGCACGTGATAGCCGCGCTGGCTCTCCAGCAGCAGCCGCACGCCCTGCGGGTCCAGCAACCGGCGCGACCATGCGCCCGCCGCCACCACCACATGGTCTGCGGTGTGGCGGCCTTCCGCGCCGCTCAGCAGCCATCCCCCGCCCTGCCGGCGCAGCCCGCGAATATCGTCACGCACGATCCGGCCGCCACGCGCGGCGAAGGCCGCGGCAATCGCCTCCGTGTAGCGTGCCGGGTTGCGGATGGTGGCGTGGTCGGCCAGATAGACGCCCGCCTGATAGCGCGGCGCCACGCCGGGCTCCAGCGCCTCGATGCCGGCGCGGTCGAGCCGCTCGAAGCGGAAACCGAAGCGCTCGCGCAACTGCCACGCCGCCGCATCGGCTTCCAGCGCCGCGGCATCGGGGTACAGGTGCAGATGGCCGCGCCGCATGAACAGTTCCGGCACGCCGACTTCGCGCGCCAGCGCTTCGTGCCGGTCTCCGGCGTTGGCATGGAGCGCGGCCAGCGCCGCTGCCGACTGCGCCACCCGCCCCGGCGCGGCCGAGAGCACGAAGCGCGTCAGCCACGCCGCCGCCGTGGGCAGGTAGGCCAGCCGCAGATGGAGCGGGCTTTGCGGATCGAACAGCATCTTGGGCAGCGAGGCCAGCACGCCCGGCATGGCCAGCGGCGCCACCGAACTCACGCTGATAGCCCCCGAATTGCCGTAGCTGCACCCCTGCGCGGGGCCGTCCCGGTCGATCAGCATCACTTCGGCGCCGCGCTTGCGCAGCGCCAGCGCGATACAGCAGCCGACAATGCCGGCGCCTACCACGGCGACCCGTGGCGTCCTGTCAGTGGTCTTCGTCATGGGCCGAAACGGTAAACGGATCGGGCGGCGCCGGCAAGCCATTGCGCCGATGTTCGCCCAGCCGGGGCGCCAATTTGCCGTCAATGCGCTGCCATGGCGCATGGCGTGACGCATTGCGGTGCGCCACACGGCCCGCCCGGCGCCGGGGCCGTGGCACGGAACCTGCTGAACGGGGGGCAGGAGAGTAGAAGCGTTCAGCGGCCCGCCACGCCATGTCGGGCCGCCCGGAAATTGCTCGCCGCGTGTTCCCACACCCATTTTCCGGAGAGCTTTCCCATGCGCCGCCGTTCCTTTCTCCACGCCACCGCCGCCACCGCTGTGTCGTCGCTGATTGCCACCCCCGCCTTCGTGCGCGCCGCCGGCAGCCTGCAGAAGTTCAAGTTCAACCTCGGCTGGAAGGTCGAGGCGTCCGGCGCCGGCTTCCTGCTCGCCCAGCAGCGCGGCTATTACAAGGACGCCGGGCTCGACGTGGTGATCGACACCGGCAACGGCTCGGCTTCGGCCATCAGCCTCGTGGCGGGCGGCGCCTACGACTGCGCCTCGGCGGATCTGGCGGCCATGCTCGAATTCAACGCCGCCAACCCGGCCGCCGCGCTCAAGGCGGTGGCCATCCAGTACGACCTGAACCCCAACGCGGTGATCGTGCGCAAGGACGGCCCGATCCGCAAGCCGGGCGATCTGGCGGCCAAGACCATCCTCGGCCAGCCGTTCAACGCCTCGCGCAAGCTGTTCCCGGTGTTCGCCAAGGCGCAGGGCTTCGACCCGTCCTCGGTCAAATGGGAGAGCGCCACGCCGGACATCGGCGACACCCGCTTCGTCAAGGGCGACTTCGACGCCGTGGCCTACTTCTACTTCACCGGCCTGCTGAACCTCAAGGCGCGCGGCATGGGCCCGGAGAAGCTCAGCGTGTTCCGCTTTTCCGACTACGGCATGAAGTCGTACGGCAACGGGCTGGTCGCCAACCCGAAGAGCATGGCCGAGCACCCGGACGCCATGAGAGCCTTCGTCAAGGCCTCCACGCGCGGCTGGATCGAGGCGATGGCGGACCCGCAGGCCGGCGCCGCCGCCGTCAAGGCGCGCGAGCCCCTGGCCGACCAGACGCTGGAATTCGAACGGCTGAAGCTGATTGTCGACGGCTCGATGCGCACCCCCGATACGCTGCGCGACGGCTGGGGCGCCGCCACCCAGGCGCGCCTGCAGGCCACCATCGACGAGACCGTCGGCGCGTTCGGGATGAAGCCCGGCCTGACCGTGGCGGACATCTGGACCGGCCAGTTCCTGCCAGCCCCGGCGGACCGCAAGCTCAAGGCATAAGCCCGGAGGCGGCGATCCGCCCTCCCCCAAAGATCAAAGATCGCCCGGCCGCGTGCACCACGCACGGCCGGTCATGCACCCCAATGGGGCCCGGCCCGCCCTTCGGCAGGGGCCAGCCGGCCGCTTGCGCCCCAATTTTGCCCACAAGTCTTGCATACAAGGCTGGCATACCACTTGCAATAGTGGTTGCCGTGAACGACACCCAAGACAAACCCTCCGCCGACATTGCCCAGCGCATCACCGAGGCCATGCTCGCGCAAAAGCTGCTGCCGGGCTCGCGCCTGGGCGAGCAGGAACTGGCCGCGCTGTTCGGCGTCAGCCGCACGCTGGTGCGGGAAGCACTGATGCGGCTGGCCGCGCGGGGCATGGTGACCGTGAGCGCCCGGCGCGGCTGGTACCTGATCGAGCCCGGCGCCGACGATATCCGCGCCGCGTTTGCCGCCCGCCGCATCATCGAGACCGGCCTGCTGCGCGAGATCAGCGCGGCCCAGCCGCCCAGCGCGCCGGCCATCCACACGCTGAAGGTGCATATCGCCCGCGAAAAGGCGGCGCTGGACGGCAACGACGCCGGCGAGCGCAGCTTCCTGCTCGGCGACTTCCATGTCTGCCTGTGCGCCACGCTGGGCCACGGCCTGCTCGTGGATACCCTGCGCGACCTGACCGCGCGCACCACGCTCGTGGCCAGCCGCCAGCAGTCCGCCGCCGACGCGGGCCGCTCCTGCGCGCAGCACGAGGAAATCGTCAACGCGCTGGCCGCCGGCGACGGCGAACGCGCCGCCCAGTTGATGACCGACCACCTCGGCGAAGTCCACGCCAGCCTGGACGCCGTGCCGGCGGACCCGCTGGCCGGCCTGCGCCATGCCCTCGCACCGGTTTCCGGCCGCGCGCCGGCGCCTCCGATCTCCGCTTCCTCCCGCTCTAACCCACCCGCTTTGCAAAAGGACTGACCGATGACCCCGACTCCATCGACCCCGCTGTTCTCCAAGGCCCGCCGCGCGCTGCTGCTGGGCCTGTTCGCCAGCGCCAGCGTCTGCGTGGCCGCCATGCCCCGTCCGGCGCAGGCCGACACGCTCGCGGACATCACCAAGGCCGGCGTGCTGCGCGTGGCGGTGCCGCAGGACTTCCCACCGTTCGGCTCGATTGGCGCCGACATGGCACCGCAGGGCCTGGACATCGACGTGGCCGCGCTGATGGCGAAGAAGATGGGCGTGAAGCTGCAACTGGTGCCGGTATCCAGCACCAACCGCGTGCCCTACCTGCAGACCCGCAAGGTGGACCTGATCATCTCCAGCCTCGGCAAGAACCCCGAGCGCGAGAAGGTGCTGGACTTCTCCGAAGCCTATGCCCCGTTCTACAACGGCGTGTTCGGCCCGGCCGACATGGCCGTGAAGAGCGCCGCCGACCTGGCCGGCAAGACCGTTGGCGTCACGCGCGGCGCGGTGGAAGACCTGGAGCTGTCGAAGATCGCCCCGGCCAACGCCACCATCAAGCGCTACGAGGACAACAACGCGACGATCTCCGCGTTCCTGTCCGGCCAGGTACAGCTGATTGCCACCGGCAACGTGGTGGCCTCGGCGCTGATCGCCAAGCATGCGCCCAAGGCGCCCGAGACCAAGTTCCTGATCAAGAACTCGCCGTGCTTCATCGGCATGAACAAGGACGAGCCGGCGCTCCAGGCCAAGGTCAACGCCATCCTGGCCGAAGCCAAGAAGGACGGCGCGCTGAACTCGTTGTCGATCAAGTGGCTGCTGCGTCCGCTGCCGGCGCAGCTCTGATCCGGCTCTGATCCGGCTCTGATCCGGCTCTGATCCCAAACCGCTCCCTGCCCCGCTCCCGCTGCAACCGGTCCCGTCCATGGCCTATCAGTTCGATTTCCTGTCGGTGCTCGATTACACCGACGTCCTGCTCAAGGGCATCGCCGTCACGGCCCAGCTCACGCTCACGGGCGGCGTGCTGGGCGTGGCGGTGGCCATCTTCGGCGCCTGGGCCCGGACGCAGGGGCCGGCATGGCTGCGCGCCATCGTCGGCGCCTATGTGGAGGTGATCCGGAACACGCCGTTCCTGATCCAGCTCTTCTTCATCTTCTTCGGCCTGCCCAGCCTGGGCGTGCAACTGCCCGAGATGGTGGCGGCCTCGCTGGCGATGGTGATCAACCTTGGCGCCTACGGCACCGAGATCATCCGGGCCGGGCTGGCCGCCACGCCGCGCGGACAGTTCGAGGCCGGCGCCAGCCTGGCGATGTCGCCGCTGCAGGTGTTCCGGCACGTGGTGCTGCGCCCGGCGCTGCAGAAGATCTGGCCGGCGCTGTCGAGCCAGATCGTGATCGTCATGCTCGGCTCGGCGGTCTGCTCGCAGATCGCCGCGCAGGACCTGACCTATGCCGCCAACTTCATCCAGGGCCGCAACTTCCGCGCCTTCGAGGTCTATCTGGTGAGCACCGTGATCTACCTGCTGCTGGCGCTGCTGCTGCGCCAGCTACTGCGCGGCGTGGGCCGGCAGCTGTTTGCGCGGAGGGCGCGATGATCGACTTCACGCTGTGGGACATCGTGCGCAACCTGCTGCTGGCGGCGCGCTGGACCGTCCTGCTGTCGCTGGTGGCCTTTGTCGGCGGCGGCGTGGTGGGCCTGCTGGTGCTGCTGATGCGCACCAGCAAGCGGCCCTTCCTGCGCCGCGCCACCTGGGCCTATATCGAGATCTTCCAGGGCACGCCGCTGCTGATGCAGCTGTTCCTGGCCTTCTTCGGCCTCGCGCTGTTCGGCGTGGATGTGCCCGCGTGGCTCGCCGCCGGCGTGGCGCTGACGCTCTGGACCGCTGCCTTCCTGGCCGAGATCTGGCGCGGCTGCGTGGAGGCGATTCCGCGCGGCCAGTGGGAGGCGTCCGGCAGCCTGGCCATGAGCTACGTGCAGCAGATGCGCCACGTGATCCTGCCGCAGGCCATGCGCATTGCCGTGGCGCCGACCGTCGGCTTTGGCGTGCAGGTCATCAAGGGCACCGCGCTGGCGTCGATCATCGGCTTCACCGAGCTGTCGAAGGCCGGCACGATGATCGTCAACGCCAGCTTCCAGCCATTTACCGTGTATGCCGCCGTAGCGCTGATGTACTTCGCGCTGTGCTGGCCACTTTCGCAAGCCAGCAAGATGCTGGAGAGGAAATTCCATGCCGCTCATCGCCATTGACCAGGTTCGCAAGTCGTTCGGCAGCAACGAGGTCCTGAAGGGGGTTTCGCTGTCGGTGGAGCCGGGCGAGGTCATCGCCATCATCGGCAAGAGCGGCTCGGGCAAGAGCACGCTGCTCCGCTGCATCAACGGGCTGGAGTCCATCGACGCCGGCGCCATCACCGTGGCCGGCGCCCATCTGGCCGATACCGAGCTGCAACTGCGCGCGCTGCGGCTCAAGGTGGGCATGATCTTCCAGCAGTTCAACCTGTTTCCGCACCTGAGCGCGGGACGCAACGTGATGTTGTCGCCGATGATCGTCAAGGGTGTGCCGGAAGCCCGGGCGCGTGAGCTGGCAGAGCTGAACCTGGCCCGCGTGGGCCTCTCGGCCAAGTTCGACGCCTATCCGGATCAACTCTCGGGCGGGCAGCAGCAGCGCGTGGCGATTGCCCGCGCGCTGGCCATGCAGCCCGCCGCGCTGCTGTGCGACGAGATCACCTCGGCACTGGATCCGGAACTCGTCAACGAAGTGCTCCAGGTCATGCGCGGGCTGGCCGCTGACGGGATGACGCTGCTGATGGTCACGCACGAGATGCGCTTCGCCCGCGAGGTGTGTGATCGCGTGGTCTTCATGCACCAGGGCAAGGTCCACGAGATCGGGCCGCCGGACGAGGTCTTCGCCCGTCCGAAGACCCCGGAGCTGCAGCAGTTCCTGGGCATGGTGGAAGCCTAGGCGCGGGCCTGACCCTGAGACTGTGCACGCAGGTTCTCGGTGGTCTCGCCCTTGCCGTCGGGCTGCCAGCCCGGGGGCATGGTCAGGTAGCCGAGCGCCGCGCCGAGGCTGGGTGCCGCTGCCATGTCGCGGAACAGGCCAATCCAGTGTTCGAACTGGTTCATCAGCGGGTTCGCCGTACGGGACGGCTTGACCAGCCCGTAGCGGCACGGCTCGTCGGCGCGTTCGGCCACGTAGGTGCCGAACAGGCGGTCGAACACGATCAGCACGCCGCCGTAGTTGGCATCCAGGTAATCGACATTCGAGGCATGGTGCACGCGGTGTGCGGACGGCGTGTTGAGCACGTATTCGAGCCAGCCCAGGCGCGGCACCCAGGTGTTGTGCAGCCAGAACTGGTACAGCAGGTTGAACATCAGCGTGGTCAGCACCACTTCCGGGCGCACACCGAGCCAGACCAGCGGCGCGAAGAAGATCGCCGTGCCGGTGAGTTTGCCCGTCCAGCCGAGCCGGTAGGCCGAGGCCAGCGTGAGCTGGTTCGGCGAGTGGTGGACCGCGTGCGTCGCCCAGAAGAAGCGCACGCGGTGCGAGGCGCGGTGATACCAGTAGTAGCAGAACTCCTGCCCCACGAAGAGCAGCAGCACCATCAGCGCGCTGTTGAGCGTGACCGTGAACAGGCGGTGGTCCCAGGCGAAGGCAAACACCGGCGTGGCCAGCGAGAGCGGCAGCAGCACCGAGAGCTTGCGGCCGGCCAGGTCGGCCAGCGACAGCCAGACCTCACGCCAGTCGAACGGGGCCTTCGAGTCCCGGCGCTTGCGCCAGAGCACCACGGCTTCGACGAGCGAGACGGCGACGATAAACGCCGTGGCGTAGAGGGCTATCCGCTGGACGGATAGCTCGGGGTTGGCGGTGGGAGTCAGCATGGCGTGCCTCATGGGGTAGTCGGTTGGGGATCGGGAACGCACTGTCAGGAACAGGATGGTGCGTCGCGGTGAGCCAAATGTAGGTGCCCTCCGCCAGCCGCGCCATGCGGGAAATATGTCGCCGGATGTCATGCACGGACCGGTGCCGCGCCGTGTAACACCGCGACATGGTTTCCGCCTCGCGGACTGCCCCGGCCCTTCCTATATTTCGTCCCGTTGCCGCCGCACACCGGTCGGCCCACCTCACCAGGAAGGGACTCATCATGAAACGCCTCAGCTTCGCTACCGCCACCGTCGCCCTCATCGTCGCCACCGTGACCGCCGCCACGCCCGCCTTCGCCGGCTGGTATGGCGCAGGGGCCGTCGTCGTCATGCCGCCGCCGCACGCCGTGTATGTCGCCCCGGCGCCGCGCGCCGTCTATGTCGCCCCGCCGTTGCCGCCGGTCTATGTCACGCCCCAGGCCGAATATGTCGCGCCGCGCGCGGTCTATGTGGCGCCGCCGCCCCATCCGGCCGTCTGGGTGCCAGGGCACTGGGCTGGCCGTGTATGGGTGCCCGCGCACTGGGCCTGACATTGGACCGGCGGATGTGTATCTTTCCCGCATGACGGGTGGTCAAGGAGACGTGCCATGGAGGTGGTCAACCGCATCCTCGTGCTGGACGACGAGGCCGAGTTGCGCAACATGCTGCAGCGCTTCCTGACCAGCCAGGGGTTCCGCGTGCGCGCCGTGGCCGATGGCAAGCAGCTGGACCGCTACCTTCAGCGCGAACCGTACGACCTGCTGGTGCTCGACCTGATGATGGCGCCCGAGGACGGCCTGACCATCTGCCGGCGGCTGCGTGCAGACGGCATCACGTTGCCCGTACTGATGCTGACCGCCAAGGGCGATCCCATGGACCGCGTGCTGGGGCTGGAAACCGGCGCGGACGACTACCTCGCCAAGCCATTCGTGCCGGACGAGCTGGTGGCCCGGATCCGCGCGCTGCTGCGCCGCCAGCGCATTGCGGCGGGCGACCCTACCGTCACCGCGCAGACGCTGCGCTTCGGCGAATTCGAGTTCGATGTCGGCCAGCAGACGCTGCGGCTGCGGGGGAGTCCCGTGGAGGTGCATTCGGCCCAGATGCTGTTGCTGCACGCGCTGGGCTCCTCGCCCAACCGGCCCGTGAGCCGGGAGAACCTGCTCGCCCGCGCCCGGGGGCGGGACCATGACGCGCTGGACCGCAGCATCGACGTGCAGGTGCTGCGCCTGCGCCAGATCATCGAGGAAGACCCATCCAAGCCCCGCTTCATCAAGACGGTGTGGGGCGTGGGCTACATGCTGGTGGCCGGCGTGGCGTCGTGATGCGGCTGCCCCGGTCGCTGCTGGCGCGCAATATCGCCCTGCTGGTGGCGCTGGTGGCCGTCACGCAGGCCTGCTCCCTGACGGTGCTGCTCCACTACATGCAGCGCCCGCGCATCGAGCGGGCGGCCATCATCTTTGCGGACTATGTGAAGACGCTCGATAGCGTACTGGCCGCGCTGCCGCCCGCCGAAGCACAGGCGGTCACCGCGCGGCTCGGCGCCCAGACGGCAGACCCGGTCCCAGCGCCCACCGCAGACGGTACCGCCAGCCCACTGCGCCTGTTTCGCACCTACCAGCGCGATGTCTTCCTGCAAGCCCTGCGCCGCGACCTGCCGCCCGACATGCCGGTGCGCTGGCAGATCGGCGCCCCCGATGCCGAGGAACGCCTGTGGATACGGGTGCACGTGGCCGGCACCCCGGCGTGGATTTCCCTGCCGATGACCGCCGATGCCCGCGCCAGCGGCATCCTGGCCGCGCTGGCGCTCTCCACCGCACTGGCGATGCTGGCCGCGCTGACCGGCTACCTGATCCAGCGCCACTTGAACCGGCCGTTGCAGGACCTCGCCCGCGCCGCACGCGACGTGTGCGGCGGCGAGATGCCTGCGCCACTGCCCACGGACGGCCCCACGGAAATCGCGCAGGTCAGCGCCGCCTTCAACCAGATGACCGACACCCTGCGCCAGGCTGAAGCCACCCGCGCGCTGATGCTGGCGGGCATCTCGCACGACATCCGCACGCCGCTGACCAAGCTGCGCCTGGCCATGGCGATGGCGATGCCACGCGGCAGCGACGACGCTTTCGTCGCCTCCACCGAAAATTATCTCGACCAGATCGACACCATCCTCCAGCAGTTCATGGACTACGCCGGCAGCGGCGAGCGCGAGCCGCCCCAGCCGGGGGACCTCAACGCGCTGGTGCGGCAGTTGTCATCCGATTTCGCGGGGCTGGGGCACAGCTTCGAGTTGTCGATCGGCAACCTGCCGCCGCTCGACTACCGCCCGGTGAGCCTGATGCGGCTGCTGATGAACCTGATGCAGAACGCCGTGGTCTACGGCCGCACCGGGCTCGCTGTGCGCACCTGGGCCGATGCGGAAACCGCCTATGTGGCGGTGTGCGACCGGGGCGACGGCATCGGCGCCCAGCAGCTGGAGCAGCTCAAGGCGCCGTTCGCTCGCGGCGACAACGCGCGGGGCCATTCGGGCGGCACCGGGCTGGGGCTGGCGATTGTCGAGCGCATCGCGCGGCTACACGGCGGCTCGCTGCAATTCCGCCCACGTGACGGCGGCGGCCTGGAAGCCGTGGTGGCGCTGCCGCTGCGGCCAGCGGCCTGACATTTCTCGACATACTTCCTGCATGGCATCTGTGGGCGGTTTTTCCCATACTGGGTTCCAGCGATGCACCGACACGCTCCAACCCAACCGATACAGGATTTCGCCATGCAAACCACCCAACTCTCCCTCATTGCCCGCCGCTTCACCCTCGCCACGCTGACGGCGGCCTCGCTGCTTGCCGCCGGCTACGCCAGCGCCGCCACCACCATGACGCAGGACGTTGCCGCCGTGCCCGGCAACGCGGACATCATCTACGTGCAGACCTTCAACGCCAGCCCCGATCAGGTCAAGGTGGACAGCCGCCTGATGCAGAAGGTCATGGCGATGGCCGGCACCGACAGCCAGGCCGGCAAGGCGGTGCGCGATGCGCGCGAGGCCCGTGACCAGGTGAGCGATGAAATCGTGCGGCAGCTGCGCGCCAAGGGGCTCAACGCGGTACGGCTGGATGGCCCGGTCCCGGCGGGCGCGAATGCGCTGGTTGTTACCGGCCAGTTCGACAAGATCGATGAAGGCAACCAGCGCCGCCGCATGCTGGTGGGCCTGGGCGCGGGCAAGAGCGATGTGGGCGCGTCGGTCGAACTGGTCTACCAGCCCGCCAATGGCCCGGCGATGCCCGTGCAGGACTTCCACGCCAGTGCGGACAGCGGCCACCTCCCCGGCGTGGCGGAAACCGCCGGCGTGGGCGCGGTGGCCGGCCATGTAGCCATGTCAGCCGCCGCCGGTGGCGCAGCGCATGGCGTCAGTGAACTGAAGCACCACAGCGTCTACAACGACGCCACGCGCCTTGCCGACGCCATCGCCAAGCAGGTTGCCCAAGCCGCTCAATCTGCTCAGCGCCCGCTCTCCTGAAGCATGCGCGTCATCAGGTAGAGGCGCGGGACGATGGAATCGAGTTCGATGTACTCGTCCCGCGCGTGATAGCCAAAGCCGGACAGGCCGAAGCTCTCCACCACGGCGGCCTTGCCCGATTGGCCCGCAAAGCCGGCATCGGTGGCCCCGCCCGTGCCGGGAAACAACGCCAGCTGCCGGCCATCCAGTTCCGCATAGATCTTCTGGGCCTGCGCCGCCAGCTCCCGGCCGCGCGCATTGACCACGAAGGGCGGGCGGCCCTCCTCCATGGTGATAATGGTCTGCGTATCGGGCACCAGATGGCCCGCGTTGACCTTCTCCTGCAGCGCCGCCTGCAGCTTCTGGGCGGCACCGGCAGCCGTCACGCGCACGTCGCCGAAGGCGCTGGCCGATGCGGGAATCTGGTTGCGCGCATCGCCGGCCTTGGCATTGGTCCAGTTCAGTTGCGAGCCCGGCACGGACTTCGCCACGTCGCGCGTCTGCTGCAACTGGTAGGCCAGTTCCATCAGGGCATTGCGGCCCAGCTCCGGCGCCGCGCCGGCGTGCGCGGCGCGGCCCTGGACGGCCATCGTCGCGGAGGCCGTGCCGGCGGCGCCAAGCAGCAGCGACTCCGTCTTGGCCACGGCCTTGGCCGGATTGGGCTCGCAGGACAGCACCACATCGTGCTGCGCACCCAGCGCGGCAATCACGGCGCCAGAGCCGAGCGAGCCGATTTCCTCGTCGGCGTTGAACAGCACGGTCACCCGTGCGAAGTCCTTCCAGCCCTGCGCCTTCATGATTTCCAGCGCATGCAGGATCACCGCGATGCCGCCCTTGTCATCCGCGATACCCGGCCCGTAGAGCTTGTTGCCTTCCTCGCGGATCGGCTGCGAGGCCAGCGTGTTGTGCGGGTAGACGGTGTCCATGTGGGCGATCAGCAGGATGCGGCCCCGTCCCGTGCCCTCCAGCGTGCCCTTGACGATCGGGCCGTGGCCCTGCGCCGCCGGCACGCGCTCCACGCTGGCACCCAGCGCCTTGAGGCGCTTCTCGGTGTAGGCGGCCATGCGGTTCAGCCCGTCGATGTCATGGCTGCCGGACTCGATCGACACCATCTCCTTGAGGGACTGCACCACGCCCGGCTGCGCAGCCTGTGCCGCCTGCAGCAGGGCCGCGTCCGGCCCGGCGGCCAGCGCGGTGCCGGCCCAGGCCAATGACAATGCGATGGAGAGCGCAGCGGGCAGCGCTGCGCGGCGGTGGCGAACGGAACGGGGCATGAGGATTCCTGTGTGGACGGTTGGCGACAAAAACCGATCCTAGCGCCTGTGCGCGCGGCCGGGGAGAGTCAATCCCGCCAATCCACGCGCCATTCCCGCCACCGACATGCCCCTCAGGAGGTGATTTAGCTGCTCAGCGAGATCCGGTTGACGACGTCCTCCACGCCGTACACATACCAGGCATCTCGTTCGACCTGTTTGCGCGCGCCTTCGCTCGTGGCATAGCCGTCGAGCGTCACCACACGCTGCGCGGTGCGCACCGCGATGCGGCCCGCATCGACGAACGGATCGGTTTCCAGCACCAGTTGCAGCGCCTCGGTGATTTCCTCATCGCTATCCGCCTCGGCCGGCGCCACCACCAGTTCGTTCACCACACAGCGGCAGCCGCGCGACCACCACGCCAGCACGCCAGCCAGCCGCATGTGGGAGAGGCTGATCACATTGCCGGTCAGGGTGACCACACCGTTGGCGGCGGCCACCTCGATCCAGCCACTGCGCTCGCCCACGGCCTCCCGGCGTGCCTCGTCCTGGCCCTTCACCCTCGCGCATATCTTGCAGTTGCGGAAATCGATCGCGGTAAGCAGCCGCTGGCACACGGCATCGCGCAGTTCGCCGTCGCCCACCGGCGCGGCGCCATCGGCAATGCGCAGGTGGTCAATGACCATGGTCACGCCGTCCACGCGCCGCAGGTGTGCGGCGGCGCGCGTCTTGTCGACGATGTCCGCCACCTCGCCCTCGAGGATCAGCGCGCCGTCGGAAAGCCGCAGGTGAATGGTGGGATGAAGGTGATGGCCCTGATACGGCACATGCGCCAACGCGGCTCGCGCCTGCGTCAGCACCGCTTCGCTACTCTGCTGCATGATGTTTCTCCATGTTTCGTGGAGATGAGTGGCGCGTGCCCCTGCCTGCGAGCACGCGTGGCAGCGACAGTGCCGCGCATCAGCCCGCACGGCCTGTCCGTCCAGCTATTGTAGGCATTCCGATGGGAGCGCGTTGGCGGAGTGATGCCGGCGCCTCAGAGGCGGAAAGGGTTCAGCCCGCGCCGGGCTGGCAGGTGCCGCGCATGCCGGCCAGCACGGCGTGAATCTGCGCGACCACGGCGGCGCCCTCGCCCACGGCGGACGCCACACGCTTGATCGACCCCGAGCGCACGTCGCCGATGGCGAACACCCCTTCCAGGCTGGTTTGCAGGGACGGTACGTGCGGCACGGCGTCGGGCACATCGGCCCCGGTCAGCACGAAGCCTTTCTCGTCGCGCAACACCCCGCAGGTGGCCAGCCACGCGGTATTCGGCGCCGCGCCGATGAAGACGAACAGGTGATGCGTGGTCATGCAGCCCTCCACGCCGCCCGCGCCCCGGTAATACACCCGTTCGAGACGGGCCCCGCCCTCGAGCGCGCGCAGGTCTACGCGGGTATGTACGGTCACGTTGGGCAGCACGGCGATCCGCTCGGTCAGGTAGCGCGACATGCTGTGCTCAAGGCTGTTGCCCCGAATAAACAGGTGGACATGCTCCGCATGCGCGGCCAGGAACACCGCCGCCTGCCCGGCGGAATTGCCGCCGCCCACCAGCAGCACCGGCTCCTTGCGGCACAGGCGCGCCTCGATCGGCGTGGCCCAGTAGTAGATGCCGGACGACTCGAAGCGATCAAGGCCGGTCACTTCCGGCCGCCGGTATTCAGCGCCGCTGGCAATCACCACGGTGCGCGCGGCAATGCGCCGCTCATCGGCCAGCTCCACGAACAGCGGGCGCCGGTCGCAATACAGGGCCTTCACTTCACATGGAATGCCGATATGGGCGCCGAATTTCTGCGCCTGGGCGAAGGCGCGGCTGGCCAGCGACTGCCCGGTGATGCCAGTGGGAAAGCCCAGGTAGTTCTCGATGCGCGCGCTGGTGCCGGCCTGCCCGCCCGGCCCCCGGCAGTCGAGCACGGCCACGGACAGCCCTTCGGACGCGGCGTAAACTGCCGTGGCCAGCCCGGCCGGGCCGGCACCAACCACTGCCACGTCATAGACGTGGGTCGGATCGAACTCGGGAATCAGGCCCAGGCACGAGGCCAGGTGGCCTTCGTCAGGATTGCGCAGCACGGTGCCGTCCGGGCAGACCACGAGCGGGAAATCGTCCGGCAGCGGCGTCAGGCGTTCGAGCAGCGCGACGGCCTCGGGGTCCATCGCCGCGTCGAGCGTGGTGTTGGGGAAGCCGTTGCGCCGCAGGAAGTTCTGGAGCGCGAGCAGCCGCCCGTTGTCCGGCGCGCCGACCAGCACCACGCCGTGGCCGCGCTCGATCACCAGCATGCGGCGCAGGATCAGCGCGCGCATGATGGTCTCGCCGACATCGGCCTCGCTGATCATCATCGCACTGAGTTCGTCGGGCCGCACCAGCACGGCCTCCACGTCCTCGATCACGCGCGCATCCACCACGGCCGGCTTGTTCGACAGCTGCGTCACGTCCGAGGTGAACTCGCCGCGCTGGGTGTAGGTGTGGAGGACGCGCTCATGGCCCAGCCCGTCGCGCCCGACGATCCGCACCTTGCCGGACAGCAGCAGGAACATGCCCGGGCACAGGCTGCCGGCGCGATAGAGGTACTCGCCGGTGGCAAAGTGCGACAAGCGCCCAAAGCGGCGCACGCGCTGGATGTCCTCCTCGGTCAGCACGGGAAACATCTGCGCGTAGCGCGGATGTTCGCGCACGCCGGCGTCATCCTCCGGAACCGGATTGTCGACCATCACCCCCCTCCCGCGCTCGGCCAGCCATCGCTATATATATAGGCCATCGGCTAGGCGGCGGCCCGGCCGGGCGCGTCCATCAGCTTCTCCATCGTGATGGGCAGGTCACGGATGCGCTTGCCCGTGGCGTGGTAAACCGCGTTGGCCACCGCCGCCGCAAAGCCGGTAATGCCGATCTCCCCGATGCCGCGCGCGCCGAACTCATTGAAGGCCAGGTCGGGGTAGTCGAGCAGGATGACGTCGATGTCGGGCTGGTCCGCGTGCACCGGCATCACGTACTCGGCGTAGTTGTTGTTGCCGGGAAGGCCGTTGCGCTCGTCGTATTCGGTGGCCTCGAAGAGCGCCATGCCTACGCCCATGACGATGGCGCCTTCCACCTGGTTGCGCGCCGTGAGGGGATTGATGACGCGGCCCACGTCGATGGCGCTGACCACGCGCGCCACGCGCAGGCGCGAGATGCCGGGGTCCCAGCGCACCTCTACGAAATGTGCCCCGAACGACATGAATGACATCTTGTCCGTGGGCGTGCCGCCGGTGCGGGCATGGCCCTCGGCGCTGGCAAAGCGCTGCGCGGTCAGCACGGCCGGGTAGTCCACGGTGCGCTTTCCATCGGTCAGGCGTGCGTTCTCGAAGCGAAGCGACTCGGGCTTCGCCCCGGCGAAGGGCGCGCCCTCCTGCGTGGCAAACTCGCGCAACTGGCCGATGGCGTTGCGCGTGGCCTCCGCGATGGCCGGCAAGACGCTGGCCGTGGCCCACGAGCCGCCCGAGACCGGTGCCGCCGGGAACGAGGAATCGCCAAGCTTGACCTCGATCTTCTCGAACGGCAGGCCGGTCAGCTCGCTTACCGTCTGCGCCGCAATCGTGTAGGTGCCGGTGCCGATGTCCTGGATCGAGCAGATCACCGATGCCGTGCCGTCGCTGCGCAGTTGCACCCGCGCCTCGGCTGGCGTGCGCCAGGCATCCCAGTTGCAGACGGCCACGCCATAGCCGGCAATCTCGTCACCCACGCGCATCGCGCCGATACGCGGATCGCGCCTGGCCCAGCCGAACTTGCGGGCGCCCTGCTCGATGGCCTCGCGCAGGTGGTTGCTGGACCACGGCAGGTTGGTGCTTTCATCGCGCGTGGAGATGTTGTCGAGGCGGAACTGCACCGGGTCCTTCTGGCATGCCAGCGCCAGTTCGTCGATGGCCGATTCGAGTGCGAACAGGCCCGGCGCGGCGCCGGGCGCGCGCATGGAGGTGGGCGCGCCCCGGTGCACGTCGATGGTGTGGTGCGTCACCAGCACGCTCGGGCACGTGTACAGGCTCGACGTCATGCCACCGAAGTTCTCCACGTACTGTTCGATAAACGACGTGGTGTTGATCGACTCATGCCGGATCGACGTGATCTTGCCGTCGGCGCCCGCCGACAGCCGGAGGCGCTGCTTCGTCTCCGGCCGCTGCCCTGTGGTCGTGAACATCTGCGCGCGTGGCACCACCAGCTTCACCGGGCGCCCGGTCATCTTCGCCGCTGCGCAGGCAGCCACCGAGTGCGGCCACAGGAACAGCTTCGCGCCGAAGCCGGAACCGATGAACGGCGCGTCTACGCTCACGCTCTCCGGTGTGAGTCCGAAGATCTGCGCCAGCGTGTTGCGATGAACCAGCACGCCTTGCGAGGCCTCGTAGAGGTGCAACTCGCCACCCTCCCACCACGCCACCGTGGCGTGCATCTCCATCGGGTTGTGGGTCTCCACCGGCGTGTGGTACACGGCATCGACGCGGACCGGCGCGGCATCGAAGTCCCGGGCCGGCTCGCCACGCGAATGACCGCGCCCGCCGTCCTGCAACTTGCCGGCCGCCATGCCCTGCTCCAGATTGGCGAGTGCCTTGGCCGGGGCATACGTCACCTTGACCAGTTGGGCCGCCTCGCGCGCGTGCTCGTACGTGTCCGCCACGACCAGCGCGACAAACTGGCCGGCATAGTGCACCTTCGCGTCCTCGAACGGCAGGCGGTGCTCATCCGTGATGCCGGCGGTCAGGATCGTGGCCGGCGAGATCGGCGCCTTGGGCGCGCGGTAGAGCCGCAGGAAATTGTCGTGGTGCAGGACGTTGACCACGCCCGGCACGCCACGCGCGGCCGCGGTGTCGATGGCCGTGACGCGCCCGCTCGCAATCGTGCTGAATACGCCGTAGGCATGCAGCATGCCGGGCAAGTTCCGGTCCGCCGTGTAGAGCGCGGCGCCGGTGACCTTGAGCCGACCGTCGATACGGCGCGGCGACGCGCCGATGGCATTCTTGTTCACGCTGGACTCCCGTTGTCGAGTGAAGGTCCGCTGGACCGGGGGGCTGGATTGTGGGCCGGATCGGGGCAGCCGCTCAGGCAACGAGCCGCGACAGGTTGCGCGACACCGCCTGCTGGCCGAGCAGCAGCTTGAAGCCGTTCTGGCCGTACGACTGCGCGCCCGCCATCGCGGCGGCGGCGGTCTCGCGGATCAACGCGTCCGTCACCGGCTTGCCGCGCAGCACCGCCTCCGCGTTGGCGGCCCGCCACGGCTTGGTGGTGACCCCGCCGAGCGCGATGCGCACGTCCCGCACGGTGCGGCCATCCAGCACCACCACCACCGCGCTCGATGCCAGCGCGAACTGGTAGGAGCCCCGGTCGCGCAGCTTCAGGTAGGCGGACCGGCTGTTCGGCAGCGGCGCATCGAGCGTGATGTGCGTGATCATCTCGTCGGCTTCCAGCGCGTGCTCCTTCCACGGCGTTTCGCCGGGCAGCAGGTGGAAATCCGCGAACGGGATGTCACGCCGGCCCTTGGGCCCCTGCACGTGAATGGTGGCGCCGATGGCGACCATTGCCACGCACATGTCTGACGGATGCGCGGCGATGCACTGGTTGCTGCCGCCCAGCACCGCGTGCACGTTGCGGTTCAGCCCGTCGATGGCCGGGCAGCCCGAGCCCGGCACCCGCTTGTTGCACGGCGATACACCATCGCGGAAGTAGCCGCAGCGCACTCGCTGCATCACATTGCCGGCCGTGGTGGCCTTGTTGCGCAGCTGGGTGCTGGCTCCGGACAGCAGCGCCTGAGACAGCGCCGGGTGGTGCTTGACGATGTGCGGATGGCGCGCCAGATCGGTGTTGCTGACCATCGCGCCAATCCGCACCCGGCCGTCGCCGGCCACCTCGACCTGGTTGAGGCCGAGCTTGTGGATGTCCACCACGCGGGGCGGGTGCATCACGTCCAGCTTCATCAGGTCCAGCAGGGTGGTACCGCCGGCCAGGTAGGCGGTCTCGGGCGTGCGCGCGTGCAGCGCGATGGCCTGCTCCACGTCCGCCGCGCGGGCATATTCGAAGGTTCGCATGGCTAGGCCCCCTTGATCTTGCCGCGCGCGTCCTGGATGGCCGCGACGATGTTCCGGTAGGCCCCGCAGCGGCAGATGTTGCCGCTCATCGCCTCGCGCACGGCGGCGTCATCGGCCGGGATGCGCTTGTCGCCAAGCACGCCCACGGCGCTCATCATCTGGCCGGCGGTGCAGAAGCCGCACTGATAGGCGTCGTGGTCCCAGAAGGCCTGCTGCACCGGGTGCAGTGTTCCTTCGCGGGCCAACCCTTCGATGGTGGTGATCTCGTCACCGTCATGCATCACCGCGAGCGACAGGCAGGCGTTGACCGCCACGCCGTTCACGTGCAGCGTGCACGCCCCGCATTGACCGTGGTCGCACCCCTTTTTGGTGCCTGTGAGGTGCAGTTGATCGCGCAATACGTCCAGCAGCACGGCATTGGGCGCCACCGTAAGCGACTGGAGCGTGCCGTTGACCTTGAATTTCACCGCGTGGCCGGCGCTGGCCTGCGGCGCGGTGGACGCCGCCGGCACGGTGGCTTCGCCCGCGGCATGCACACTTCCTGCCACCCCGACCCCCGATGCGCTGACGCCGACCGATTGCAGGAAGCGTCGTCGCGAGATGTCCGGCATGTTCGGGGGTTGCACGCCGCCGGTGCCGGCACGGCCACCATTCTGCTGACAAGAGTCTTCCATTTCCCGTTCTCCTTGAGCGCGAGCGGCGCAAGTTCACGACGAACTTTGCAGGATTGTCATCTGGCGAAATTGTCCAGACATTGGCAAGCGGCAGGCTTGCGAAGCCGGACGAGACAGTGTGGGTGTTTGCAGCCTTTACAGTATTCGAACAAGCGCTTCGGTTTTTCAAGATCTGGCGCGCGCCTCTTTTACAAGCAGCACGAGTAGCCACGACGTATGATTGAGAAATTCTCAAACGTGTCGCCGTTCCCCCTAACATGGACCGCCTGCCCCCGCTCAACGCCGTGCGCGCCTTCGAAGCCGTCGCGCGCCGGCTCAGCATCACCATCGCCGCCACAGAGTTGCACGTTACGCCCGGCGCGGTCAGCCGGCAGATCCGCACGCTCGAAGATGCGCTTGGCATCCAGCTGCTGGTGCGCGGCCATCGGCAGATCACGCTCACGCGTGCCGGCGAGGACTACTACCGTGCGGTCACCAAGGCGATGGACGGCCTGCGCGAAGCCACCGTCCGCCTGACCCGGCGGACCCGCCGCACGCAACTGAAGGTGCGCGCCTACACGACGTTCGCCATGCGCTGGCTGATTCCACGGCTGTCCAGTTTCCATGCAGCCAATGCCGGCATCGAGGTACTGCTCACCGCCTCGCTCGATGAGGTGGACTTCCGACGCGAGGACATCGACGGCGCCATCCGCTTAGGCGACGGCAAGTGGAGCGGCGCCAACGCCTATCGACTGGTGCCGAACATCCTCCTGCCCGTGTGCAGCCCCGCGCTGGCGAAGCAGGTACGCAAGCCCGCCGACCTGCAACGCCAGGTGCTGCTGCATTCGATCGCCCGGCCCGAGGACTGGGGCTTCTGGCTCGCCTCCACCGGCGCGGACAAACTCGTCGATGCGCGCAGCGGCATGACCTACCAGAGTTCGGCGATGGCCTACATGGCGGCGCTCGAAGGACAAGGCTTCGCCATCGCTCAGCGCTTCCTGGTGGAAGACGACCTGACCAGCGGCAAGCTCGTGGCACCGTTCCGGCAGGCCGTCGACATGGGCGACTTCACCTACTACCTCCTCACACCGGTGGACCGCGCCGAAAGCACCAGCATGGCCACCTTCCGCGCGTGGCTGCTCGCGCAGTTCCAGGGTCCGGCAGCTGGCTAGGCGCAGTGGATGGCCCGGCTTGCATCCAGCGCCGCGATATCGCTATCCGCATAGCCGAGGTCGCGCAGCACGGCGCGCGTATGCTCGCCGCAGGCCGGCGCGGGCCCCATCGGCGCCGCATTGCTGACGGCACTGTCGATCGGGAACCCCGGCATGCGGATCGTGCCGAGGGCGGCGTGGGAGATATCGGCGAACATCTGGTTGGCTGCCACCTGCGGATGCTGTGCCACATCCTCATAGGTGGCCACGCGGGCGCAGAGAATGTCGACGGCCTGCAGCGCCGCCAGCCACGCATCGGTGCCGCGCGTGACGAAGACCGCCGTCAGCGCCTCCACCATCGCCGCGCGGTTCGCCACGCGCAGCGGCGAGGTGGCGAAGCGCGGGTCGTCGGCCAGCGCGGCGAGTCCGAGCGTCTCGCACAGCCGGCGCCAGCGGTCGGGCATATAGGCCGCCACCATGATCCAGCCGTCCGCCGTGCGGAAGGCCTGGTTCGGCGCCGAGTAAGGCGCGGCGCTGCCGGCCCGCACCGGCAGGTCGCCATCGGCCAGATAGCTCGCCAGCGATGACTGCTGCAAGGCCAGCGCGGCGTTGAACAGGCTCACGTCGAGATGCCCGCCGCGCCCGTCGCGCGCCCGCTGCGCCAGCCGGGCGAGGATGCCGACCACGGCGACGTAGCCCGTCATCACGTCCACCACCGGCGCCTGCACCTTGCACGGCTCGCCGCCCTCCACACCGATCAGGCTCATCAGGCCCGAGTCCGCCTGGATGATGCCGTCCACGCCGGCACGGTCCGCGTAGGGGCCTTCCTGCCCGTAGGCCGAGATCGAGCAGTAGATCAGCGCGGGGTGCTCCTGCGCGAGATCGGCGTGGCCCAGCCCCAGCCGCGCCATCACGCCGGGCCGCATGCTCTCCACGACGATATCGGCGGTGGCCACCAGCCGGCGCGCCACGTCGAAGCCCTCGGGCCGCTTGAGATCGATCGACACGCCGAGCTTGTTGCGGTTGAACCCGTGGAACAGCGCGCTGTCCGCGCCGATCCAGCCCGGGCCAAGCCCGCGCCCTATTTCGCCGCCCGGGGGCTCCACCTTGATCACGCGGGCACCCATGTCGGCCATGAGCATGGTGGCCGTCGGGCCGGCGCCGATCTGCGTGAAATCGACGACGGTCAGTCCTTCCAGAGCTTGGCGGAGCATGGTCATGCCTCCCGGTTCGTGCGGGACCGCTTGAAGGTGCCCTGCGCGGTGGCGATGCGCTCGCCAGCATCGGTCAGCAGCTCAGCCGACGAAAAGTAGATGCTGCGGCCCGCATGGGTGACGGTAGCCACGGCACGCACGCGGCCCGTGCTGACCTTGCCGAGGTAGCTGATCGTCAGCATCAGCGTCACGGCGTTGCCCAGCGCGCTGCCGTGGGTGCCTTCTTCCTGATGCAGCCCGGCGTAGCCGCAGGCGGCGTCCAGCAGCGTGGCGCTGACGCCGCCCTGCAGCGAGCCCTGCCGGTTCAGGTGGCGCGGCTCGATATCGAGCGCGAAGGTGCACGCGCCGGGGCCGACGCGCTCGCGCTGCACGCCGAGGAATTCGAGCAGCGGGTTGTTCAGATCCGGGTTCACATCGCCACCTTGATGTCGTTGTCGCGGATCACGCGCTGCCAGCGCGCCAGCTCGCGGACGATATAGGCCCGGAGTTCGTCGGGCGTGGAGCCCTTGGCCTCGAAACCCTGCTTGCGGAACTGCTCTACCACCTCGGGCGCCTTCAACGCGGTCAGCAGTGCGGCGTTCAGCTTGTCCACCACCGGGCGCGGCGTCTTGGCCGGGGCGAGCAGGCTGTACCAGAGTTCGGCGTCGTAGCCCTTCAGGCCGGCCTCGTCGAACGATGGCAGGTCCGGCATCAGCGGCGTGCGGCGCTTGCCCGCAATGCCGAGCGCGCGCAGCTTGCCGGCGCGTACGTACTGGATGGCCGATGCGAACGTGGCGAACGAGACCTGTACCTGCCCGCCCATCAGGTCCGTGATGGACGGCCCGGTGCCGCGATACGGCACGTGGAGCAGCTCGGTCTTGTTCATGCGCGCGAAGACCTCGCCGGCCAGATGCTGCGGCGTGCCGGGCCCGGGGCTGCTGTAGCTGATCTTGCCGGGATGGGCCTTGCTGTAGGCCATGAACTCGGCGAGCGTCTTGTAGGGCTGATCGGGATTGGCCACCAGCATCAGCGGCACCGAGCCGATCAGTCCCACAGGTTCGAAATCGCGCTCGATCTGGAACGGCACCTTCATGCCCAGGTAGGGGTTCATCGTGATCTGGCTGGAGGCGATGACCAGCGTGTAGCCATCGGCCGCAGCATGGGCGACCAGATCGGCACCGAGGTTGCCGCCCGCGCCGGGCCGGTTCTCGATCACCACCGGCTGGCCGAGCTGCTTGCTCATCTGCGGCGCGATCAGTCGCGCCAGGATGTCGTTGCCGCCGCCGGGCGCGAACGGCACGATCAGCGTGACGGGCTTGGTGGGGAATGCCGGCTGCGCGCTGGCCGGGGCGGCGGCGCCGAGCGCGCAGGCCAGCCCCAGCATCATCCTGGCGATGCGGAAGATGCGGAATCGTGTGGTCATGGTTGTCTCCTGAATGTCGTTATGGGATGGGGTGGACCGCCCTCAGCGGCCCGTGAAACTTGGCGGCCGCTTCTCGGCGAATGCCTGCCGCCCTTCGGTGCGGTCCGCCGTGTCGCGCAGCACGCCCCAGTAGAGTTCGGTCAGCGCCTGCGCGTCGGCCTCGCCAAGGTGCGCGGTCTGGCGCGACAGCTTCTTGGTGGCCTGCACCGCCAGCGGGGCGTTGCGGGCCACGCGGTGCGCCAGCATGAGCGCCCGCTCGCCCAGCATGGCCGCCGGCACGGTCTCGCTTACGAGGCCGATGCGGTGCGCCTCGGCGGCATCGATGCGCTCGCCGGTCAGCACCATCTGCATCGCATGGGCGGCGGGCACCGCCTTGAGCAGCCGGTGGAGGCCGGAGACGGCCGGAATCGATCCGACCGCTGCCTCGGGCAGGCCGAAGGTGGCGTTGTCGGATGCAATCCGCATATCGCACTGCAAGGCCATCTCCAGCCCCGCGCCGAGGCAGTGCCCGTTGACCGCCGCGATCAGCGGCTTCCACAGCGCCAGCCCGGACAGGTCCATCAGGCGGATATAGAGGCCGAGGTCGGCGGCGGGGTCCGGCGCCTGGAACAGCGCTTCCGCGTAGCTGGCCGGCGAGGTGCGCGTGCCCTTGAGGTCTGCGCCCGCGCAGAAGGCGCGCGTGCCGGCGCCGGTGAGCACGGCTACGCGGATATCGTCGCGGTCCCGGATCTCGGTCAGGTGGGCGCGCAGGGTGCGCAGCGCGGTCACGTCGAGCGCGTTGAGTGCCTCGGGGCGGTCGAGGGTCAGCACGGCCACCGCGCCGTCAAGGGTGAGGTGCACAGTCATGACGCCCCCTCCTACACGCTGGGCGACGACAGGCTGCGCCCGCCGCACACGTAAAGCGTCTGGCCGGTGACGTAGGACGCCTCCGGGGCCAGGAAGAAGTGCACGGCATTGGCGATATCGGCCGCCGTGCCAATCCGCTGCACCGGCACCGACTTCTGGAGCTTCGCCTGCACGTCTGGCGCGAAGTTGCGGAACAGCGGCGTGTCGACGATGCCCGGCGCCACCGCGTTCACCGTCACGCCCTTGCCGGCGAACTCGATGGCCAGCGAGCGCGTCAGGCTGACCACGCCGCCCTTCGCCGCCGAGTAGTTGGCCTGCCCGAAGCCGCCGAGCCACGCCCGTGACGAGATATTGACGATGCGGCCATAGCCCCGCTCGACCATGCCGGGCAGCGCGGCCCGGCAGCACAGGAACTGGGAGCGCAGGTTGGTGTTGATGACGAGGTCCCAGTCGTCGTCCGTCATCTTGAGGAAGCGCATGTCGCGTACGGCGCCGGCGTTGTTGACCAGGCCATCGACGGGGCCGATGGTGGCCGAGACATGGGCGAAGGCCGCGTTGACGGCGTCGCCATCGGTCAGGTCCACGGTCACGCCCATGGCGCGGTGGCCGGCGTGGACCAGCCCGCCCACCGCGTCAGCCAGCGCCGTGGCATCGCAGTCGAACAAGGCTACGGTCATGCCCGATTCGGCCAGCCGCGTGGCGATGCCGAGGCCAATGCCGCGCGCGGCGCCGGTGACGACGGTGACCCGCCCGGTTTCGGAAGTGTTCGCATTCATCTCAGACTCCCAGCACATGCACCGACGAGGCGGCGTGATCCACGCCGGCGATGCCGCCGCCCGTGCATTGGGTCAGGCCGATCCGGGCCCCTTCCACCTGCCGGCTGCCGGCGCGCCCCTGCAGGTGCCACATCACTTCCACCATCTGCGCGATGCCGGTGGCGCCGAGCGGATGGCCTTTGGCGAGCAGGCCGCCACTGGGGTTCACCGGCACCCGTCCGCCCAGCCGCGTGGCGCCCGAGCGCAGCAGCGGCACGGCCTCGCCATGGGGCGCGAGGCCCAGCGCCTCGTAGTAGAGCAGTTCGGCGATAGTGAAGGCGTCGTGCAGTTCCACCACGTTGACGTCCGCCGGGCCGAGTCCGGCCTGTTCGTACGCCTGCCGTGCGGCGCGGGCGGTGATTTCGGCGTCGAGGATATCGTCGTCGGCCTGCTCGCGCATGCCGGAGACCACCACCGACGACAGCACCCGCACCGCCTTGGCCTTGGCCTTGGCCTTGGCCTGCGCCGGGCGGCGCGTGCTCAGCACCACCGCTGCCGCGCCGTCGACCTGCGAGGGGCAGCACTGCAGCAGCGTCAGCGGGTCGGCGATCATGCGTGAGGCCAGCACTTCCTCGGCCGTGACCGCCGTACGCTGCTGGGCGAACTCGTTCAGCGTGCCGTGGTAGCGGTTCTTCACGGCAACGGCGGCCAGGTCCTCGGGCGTGGCGTCACGCTCGTGCAGGAAACGCGTGCCGCGCATCGCGTAGACCGCTGGCAGCACCATGCCGGCGTTCGCGTAGCACTCTGTCTTGTAGTCATTGCGTTGCAGCGGGATGGTGCCGCCGCCGAGCGCGGTGAGTTGCTCGATGCCGAAGACCAGCACCGTCTCATACTGCTGGGCCAGCAGCGCGTGGCGCGCCAGATGCACGCCGGTGGCGCCGCTCGCGCAGGCGTTCTCGACGTTGTAGACGGGAATACCGCGCAGGCCGAGATCGCGCACAATCAACTGGCCCAGGATCATGCCGCCGAGCACGTTGGCGCAGTAGACGGCTTCGATGTCCTGTAGCGAGACGCCCGCGTCGTCCACGGCCTTGAGGATGGCCTGTTGGGCCAGTTCGGGGGCCAGCACGCCCGGGTGTCGGCCGAACGGCGTCATCGCGCCGCCGGCAATATAGATGTCTTGCATGAATCGCTCCGCTCAGTCCTGGGTGGCGTGGAATACGTAGCCGTAGGTGTCGTCCGGCTCGGGCCGGTAACGGTCGCCGATGGCGGGCCGGTCCTTGCCGAGCAGGCGGCCGAAGATGCGCACCGGGCCAGCGAAGTCCACATAGCCCAGCGCGTACGGCGGCTGGCCGGTCTTCGGCGCGGGATGGATCACGGTGAAGCTGTAGACGGTGCCGGGGCCGGTCACCGCCACCGGCGCATGGTGCGGCGCAAGCGGCGAATGGTCGGCCACGGCCGGGAACACCCACTCGCCGGTGCGCGTGTCGCGGGATGCCATCAGCGTCGGCGGTGTCTGGGGGGCGCCGGGGCGCCAGAGGGGGAAGGATTGCGTCGTCATGCTGGTCTCCTTGTCGTGGGTCGTTGGCTGGATAGTGGTACGCCGGTGAAGCCACGACAAACGAGAAATCCGGACGCCTCGATTGACTTTTTCTCAAGCGAAGGGGCCGGGGAGCGCCCGGCTAGTACTGTATTCGAACAAGCACTTCGGGTTTTCAAGGTCTCTGAGTAGCCTTGCTGTCGTGCCGGCGCTGGTGTAGGCTTGCAACTACGATCTATTGAGTCCTAGTTATAAATGTCCCATATCAGCACGGGTGTCGAGTACGGGCTGCATTGCCTGCTCTATCTGTCCCGCTCCAACATGGCCGTGGAAGAGGCCAGCGTGCGCGACCTGGCCGAGTTGCAGGGCATTCCCACCGAGTTCCTGGCCAAGCTGTTCACCAAGCTCGCGAAGGCCGAACTCGTGGTGGCCACCGAAGGCATCAAGGGCGGCTTCCGGCTGGCTCGTCCGCCTTCCCGTATCTCGGTCTATGACGTGATCGTCGCCATCGACGGCGACAAGCCCCTGTTCGAGTGCCGGGAAATCCGCGAGCGCAGTGCCGTATTCGAGGGCTGCCCACCGGCCTGGGCGACGCGCGGCGTGTGCACTATCCACGCGGTCATGCTGTCCGCCGAGAAGGCGATGCGCGCCGAGCTGAAGAATCACACGCTGGCCGACATTGCCGAGCGAACCGTGGAGAAAGTGCCCGCCGCCTACGGCGGTCAGGTGGTGCAGTGGCTGACCGACCGCGCGGCCAACCGGCGCAGCGCCAAATAAAAAAGGGCGATCCTGAACTGACCCCCTAAAGTTGGACGGGTAAGTTAGGCCGCGGCCAAGGGCTGGGTCCTGTATTGCACAGGACTCAGCCCTTTTAGCTTGAGCTTGATGCGGTCGTGATTGTAGTACCGGATGTATTCGGCTATGCCACGACGCAACTG
>NZ_JBFRHD010000026.1:0-95993 GCF_052115685.1 Cupriavidus sp. 2KB_3 | reverse complement strand
ATTCCGTGCTTCCGGCTCAGTGTCCCAGTCCCAACTCCCCCGGACAAATATTCCTGAACCACCTGGCGCTTGAACGCCTCGTTGTACTTCGCCATGAAAAACACCCCAAAGGTTGAACGGGTGTCCAACTTTTGGGGTGCAGTTCACTCCGGGCTCCTTTCAATTCGAATCTTTGCATCACGCATGGCGTCGGCCATCGCAAGTTCACGCGTGGGGAAGGACATGCCTTGGCTCTCGAATCTCGCTTGGTCGTCGAGCGTGTACGCCCAATGCCACACCCCGAAAGTCCTCTCGGTCAATTCGAAGCTCACGTGCCGACCCATGAAAATGAGGCTCTCTGCCATGGCTTGTCCCTCCAATTCGTCGGGGGTCAAAAGGGCAACTTACTCGTCCACGCCCAATATCACGTCCACCGCAGCACGGCCAGCGACTTCAGCCACAAGATATGCCCATCGTTTGGAGAATGGGCCACCGTGAACTTTGATCCGCTTTCCTATCGCGGCGACTCCAGCTGGAGTGGTCGGCCCCGTGATCTGGAACCAGACGTCAAACATGTCTGTGGAAGCTCCAGTCAGGAACATCCGGATCTCAAAACCTCGGTACTCGGAAACGCGCTCCATATCCGCCCCTGCAACGTGATACCGATCCTAGCATGACCAACTCCCCCCTCACCTTTCCGGCGATGGGCCAGCCCACCGGCGCGCCGGAGTGGGACCAAGAGCTCATTGATTCCGCAACGGAGCGACCCGCGCGCGGCCCCAACGATTCAACGAATGACCGAAGCAGCAGCACGCATCATCGAAACAACAGCCAGAAACTGGAGCATCACCATGAGCGAAGCAGACCTGATCGAACGCATTGCAGTGGCCGTGGCCAACCACGTGCGGCCAGCGCTGCCCGTGAGCGTTACCCTGTGGGACGTGGAGCGCATCGCCGAATACCTGGTCCGCTCGCCCAAGGTGGTGCGGGAGCGGGTGGTGACTCTGCCCGGGTTCCCGAAGCCGATTCGCATCCCTTCGGTGCAGTCGGGCAAGGACGAGCTGGCGAAGGCCCTCCCTCGCTGGAAGGCGGCCGAGGTCATCGCCTGGGCTGAGTCGTACCGCGAGCAGCCGGCGGGCCGGCCGAGAAAGACGGACTAGCCGAGCCGGCGCGCAATGTCCCGCGCGGACTCGTTGTAGTAGGTCAGCAACTCCTGGAGGTTGGTGTGCCCGGTCATCCGGGCCAAATCCAGTGGCTGTAGCTTCTTCGCCAGGCGGGTGATCGCCTCATGGCGGGTGTCGTGGAAGGTCAGGTCGGCAATGCCGGCCTTTTCTTTTGCCTTGCGGAACAGGGCGTCCCGGCTGGCAGCCGAGAGCGCGAACAGCGGCTTGCCCTCTTCCACCTTCGGCAGCATCCGCAATAGCTCGAGCGCGCGCATGGAGAGCGGCACGTCCCGCGCGCCGCCGTTCTTGGTCAGCGGCAAGTGGGCAACCTGCGCCTCGAAGTCCACCGTGTCGCTGGTCAAGCCCAGCATCTCCCCGGAGCGCATGGCCGTCTCGATCGCCAGCAGGAAGGCGACGGCGACCCGCTGCGACGGGAGAGCCACCGGCAGCCCTTCCTGATACCCGAGCGCCAGGGTGATCTTCTCGATCTCCTTGTCCGAGATGAGCCGGTCGCGCGGCGGGTTGTCCGGCGGCCTGCGCACCTCCTTCATCGGATCGGCGATCAGCCAGCCCCATTCCTTTCGGGCGACCTCCAGCGCATGAGACAGCAGCGACATTTCGCGGGATACAGATGACCCGGAAATCTTCGCTCCTGATCCTGGGACGGTGTCTCGAGCGCGCGCGTCGCGCCACGCGGCAATGTGGTGAGGCTTCAGGTCGGCCAGCCGGATGTCACGGAACGGCTTCCCCTCAACCACCTTCTTTCCGATCAGCTCAAGCCGCAGCTTCTCCCACCGCTCGCCGCGCTTGGTCGGGCTGACCGTCTTTTGGTACTGGTCGAGCACGTCGCCCACCGTGTGGGTTTTGCTCCCCATGCCGCCGTCGATGGATCGCATCTCGACCTCGCGCTTCACCGCCCATTCCTGAGCCTGCGCCTTGGTGTCGAACATGCGGCTGTCCCGGGCGCCCTTTACTGTGAGCTGCACGCGCCAACCGGTTGCCGTCTTGAGAATGGATGCCATGAGTTCGTGGGAGGACCGTGGGAGAAAAATGGGAGAGCCCAGCGAACCGATAGTGGCAAATAGGGTAAAGGAGAGGGTGTAGCGTAAACCCGGATGGATACCCGCTATCCCTTGCTGCATATAGGATTTCGGCAGGAAGAGGTACGTATGGGTGGGGAGTGTCGTTGTTGCGAATGAACAACAAAAAAGGTTGGTGGTGCGAGGGAGGGGACTCGAACCCCTACACCATTGCTGGCGTCAGGACCTAAACCTGGTGCGTCTACCAATTTCGCCACCCTCGCGGTCCTTGCGGCGGTTGCCCTGGCGGGCGGCCGCGTGTTGTCGGTTGGCGCTGCGCATCCTCGACAAAGCAAAAAAGGCGGCTGGAACTGCCCGCCTTTCATGATCCGCCGTCGGATGCCGGCCGTGCCGCTGGCGCAACTTCTTCCAACGGTCGACAAGGCTGCGGATTGTAGCGCAAGCCGAAGCGGGAATCCAGCCCCCTGCCCCGGCCTGCGCCTCGTCCGGCCCCGATTGCGGCCTAGCGCCGGGTGCGGATGAAGGTCAGCACCAGCACCGTGGCGCAGGCTTCCAGCGCCGCCACGAAATACAGGCCGGATGACAGCTGGCCCGTGTTGGTCTTGAACCAGCCGATCATGTACGGCGCCACGAAGCCGGCCAGGTTGCCGATGGAGTTGATCAGCGCGATGCCGCCCGCCGCTGCCGTGCCGGCCAGGAAGGCCGACGGCAGCGACCAGAACACCGGGAAGGCAGCCAGGATGCCGACCGAAGCGAGGGTCAGCGCCACCAGCGCCAGCGTGGCGCTGTGCAGCCACATGCCGGTCAGCGTCAGGCCCACCGCCGCCAGCAGCGTGGCCATGGCGCAGTGCATACGGCGTTCGCCCGAGCGGTCCGAATGGATGCCGTTGAGCACCATGGCGATGGTGCCGGCCACGAACGGAATCGCCGAGATCAGTCCGATCTGCAGGTTGCCCTTGACGCCCAGTTCCTTGATGATCGACGGGGACCAGAACGCGATGGTGGCATTGCCGCTCACCACGCAGAAGTAGATCGCCGCGCAGATCCAGACCCGCGAATTGGCGAAGGCGTCCTTGAGCGCCGAATGCTTGGCCGGGTCACGTGCCTCGGCCTCCACCTCGCGCGTCACCAGCGTCTGCTCGTTGACCGTCAGCCACTTGGCGTTGACCGGTTTCTCCGGCAGGAACATCAGCACCGCCACACCGGCCAGTACCGACGGAATCCCCTCGATGACGAACAGCCACTGCCAGTTGGCCAGGCCGTCCACGCCGTCCATCGCGCTCATGATGAAGCCGGCCAGCGGGCCGCCGATCACGCCGGCAATCGCAAACGAGGTCATGAACAGGCCGTTGATGCGTGCGCGGCGGTCAGCCGGGAACCAGTAGGTCAGGTACAGCACCACGCCCGGGAAGAAGCCCGCCTCGAAAATCCCCAGCAGGAAGCGCAGCGCGTAGAACTGCCCCGGCGTCTTGACGAAGATCATCGCCATCGAGGCCAGGCCCCACAGGATGGTGATGCGCGCCAGCGTCTTGCGCGCGCCGATCTTCTCCAGCAGCAGGTTGCTCGGCACTTCGAACAGGAAGTAGCCGATAAAGAAAATCCCCGCGCCCAGGCCGTACACGGCCTCGCTGAACTGCAGGTCCTGGAGCATCTGGAGCTTGGCGAAGCCCACGTTGACGCGGTCGATCCAGGCCAGGATGAACAGGAATACGAGGAACGGGATCAGGCGCACGGTGATCTTGCGGTACGCCTCGTTGCGTTGCTGAGCCAATTCCGCGGGCGGCAGGCTCTCCAGGGCGCCAGGGGCGCCGGTCATCACGGAAGACATCGGTGATTACTCCTTGGGTGTGGTGGGCGGGGCGCCGCTACATTGGCGGCGCCCTCTGGCTTGCGCTGTGTTGTGCTGGAGCGCATTGCCGCGGCGATGGGAATCCGCCGATTGACTAGCTGCCCGGCTTACGCCAGGCCCTGCTCGATGGCGCCGGCCACCTGCAGCACGCGGGCATCGTGCCCGTGCAGGCCGCAGATACCCAGGCCAATGCCCTGCCCCATCGGCAGGGACGCCGCGCAGCCGTCGAGCCAATTGATCACGCTGGGGTTGCGCAGCACCAGGCCGTTCGTGGCGAAGAAGTCCTCGTCACGCGCCAGTGCATCCAGGCGCGGCGGGCGCACGGCCACGGTCGGCATCAGCCAGGCGTCGGCATCGCGCAGGCGCTCGGCGGCGCGTGCCTGCATGGCGGCGCGCTCGGCCAGCAGCGTGATGTAGTCGGCGGCGCTCTGTTGCTGGCCGCGACGGATACGCTGGGCCACGCGCTGGTCGTAGCGGTCGCCCTGCCTAGCCAGCAGCTCGCGGTGCCAGGTCCACGACTCGGCGGCGGTCAGACCGCCACCGGCGTTGATCTCGGGCAGGCGGCGCAGCTCGGGGAAATCAAAAGTGATGATTTGCGCACCCTTGGCCGACAGCCGCGACAGCGTGGCCTCGAACGCCTGCGCCACCTCGGCCTCCACGCCATCCATCACAAAGTCACGCGTGACGTAGAGGCGCAAGCCGGACAGGTCGGCGGGCCGGGTGTCGAGCGTCTCGCCGCTCAGCACGGCGTCCATCGCCACGCAGCAGGCCACCGAGCGCGCCAGCGGGCCGGCCGAATCGAGCGAGGTGGACAGCGGCACCGCGCCGGACAGCGGCACGCGGCGCGCGGTCGGCTTGAAGCCGGTCAGCCCGCAGAACGCCGACGGAATGCGGATCGAGCCGCCCGTATCGGTGCCCAGCGCCGCCACGGCCATATCCTCGGCCACGCTGACCGCGCCGCCCGAGGTGGAGCCGCCGGCGATGCGCTCGGCGTCGAACGGCGTGCGCGGCGTGCCGTAGTGGGGGTTCAGTCCCAGGCCCGAGAACGCGAACTCGCTCATATTGGTACGGCCGATCAGCACCGCACCAGCCGCGCGCAGGCGGGCCACGGCGGGGGCGTCGGCCTGGGCCGGGGCGGTGTCGTCGAGCGCCACCGAGCCGGCGCGCGTCATCTGACCACGCACATCGAACAGATCCTTGATGGACACCGGCAGGCCCGCCAGCGGCGATGCCACGAGCCCGGCGGCGCGTGCCTGGTCCGCCGCGCGCGCCTGCGCCAGCGCGCCTTCGGCGTCCACGTGCAGGAAGGCGACGCCGCCGGCACGCTGGTGATGGGCGATGCGGGCGAGCGCGTCTTCGGTGAGCGTCACGCTGGTCGTGCGTCCGGCCGCCAGCGATGCCGCCAGGGCGGCGATGGTGGGGGCGGCGCTCATTCCGCCACCTCCAGCGACGCCACGCGGTACGCATGGCGCAGCGTGCGATTGCGCACCGGATCGTGCAGCTCCACCTCGAAGGCGTCGCCGTGGCCCAGGTCGCCAATCACGGCCTGGGTGCCGCAGAACATGGCGGTGCCCGGCGGCAGTTGCGACTCGCCGGTCAGGCGTTGCACCAGGTCACGCGGGTCCAGCAAGCGCGTGACCTTGCCTTCCTGATACAGCGCGCGCTGGCCATCGCGCACGCGCCAGCAGCGCATTTCCAGCACATCCCAGTGGTCGGCCACCTCGTCGAAGCGCCAGACCTCGCGGCCCATCGGCTTGCCGCACATCTGCTTGGAGACGGTCACGTCATAGGCTTCGACCTTGCGGTCGGTATGGTCCGAGCCGATGCCGATGTACAGCGCGTCCGCGCCCTGCAGCAGCACGAATTCGGTCTCGCCCGACGAGTCGTCGCGCGGCACCTCAAGGACATCATCGGTGGTCAGCAGCGAGGCGGCCAGCGGGTAGAACGTCGGCACGGTGGCGGGCGGCTTCACGCCCAGCGCCTGCAGTTCTTCGATGTGATGCTGGACGGCGGCGGCGTCGCGGCCAGTCCAGCCGGCAATAATGAGTCGTTGGACGTCGAGGGCGAGCGGGCCCCCGCCGGCTACCTGGAGGTGCAGTGTCGGCATGGCGTACTACCTGGTTACGAGGGAAAAGGGTCGGTCAGAGGGTCCGGATGATGTTCTTCCGGAATTCGTCGATATGTTCGCGAATCGCCTGGCGCACGGCCGGGATGTCCCGGCGCTCGAGCGCGTCAACGATCTCCAGATGCTCCTGGTAGACGTTCTCCAGGTGCTGGGGATCGGACAGCGAGAGGAACCAGAAGCGCGCCTGCTTCTCATGCAGGCCGCGCAGCAGTTCGGCCAGCACGCGGTTGCGCGAGGCGGCGGACATGGCGGTATGGAACTTGAGATCAAGCGAGGCCAGCGCGGGGATGTCGCGGCGGGCGATCAGGTCGGGCGAGCGGTCCACGATGTCGCGCATGGCCTTGAAGTCGCTGTCGTGCCCGCGCTCGCAGGCCAGCGTGGCGCACAGCATCTCGTTGGTGGCGCGCACCTCGATCATGTCGAGCACTTCGTTCAGCGACAGCGGCGTCACCAGCACGCCCTTGCGCGGCAGGATGGACACCAGCCCTTCCACTTCGAGCCGATGCAGCGCCTGGTGCACGGGCGTACGGCCCAGGCCGAGCAGCGCGGCCACCTGGGCCTCGATCAGCGGCTCGCCGGGACGGAACTCGCACGCGATGATGCGGCGCTTGATCTCCGTGTACGCCTGCTCGCGCAGCGCCGCGCCGCTCTGGGCTGGCGTGGGGGGCGCGGGGGGCGCGGGGGGCGTGGGGGGCGTGGGGGGCGTTGCAGGAGGAGTTGCCGGCTGGGGGTCGGCACCGCCGACCAGTCGAATGGGGTTCGCCACGGGATTGCTCGCTTCGTCTCAACGTTCGTTGAAGTTGCAGTGATACTAGTGTGATATTTCACTGGACACAACCCGGAAAATCCTAGGGGTAAACACTAGCGACGCACCAGCCACCGGGGCGGCAGGTATCATGGCGACATATCATGAAATCGATAATCGATTCGTGCGTATCTTGGTGCAATATGCAGCCATCGTGGTGCAGGATGTCACGACGATGGTGCCGAACCCTGGTGATCCACCCCGCCGTCCGTCTCTCATGTCCGCCGATCCGCTGTTCAATCAATCGCTCGAAAAAGGGCTCGAAGTCCTGCGCGCCTTCAGCGCCGTCCACCGCACGCTGACGCTCTCCGAAGTAGCCGGGCTCACCGGCATGACCAAGAGTTCGGCCCAGCGCACGGTCCATACGCTCGAAACCCTCGGCTACATCGACAAGCACCCGCAGACCCGCCGCTTCCGCCTGACGCCGAAGGTGATGGAGATCGGCTACAACTACCTGGCCGCCGATGCGCTGATTCCCATTGCCAGCCCCTACCTGTCCCAGCTGGCCAACGCCAGCGGCGAGACGGCCAACCTGACCGAGCCCGTGGGGCTGGACATGGTCTACGTGGCGCAACTGATGACCGCCAAGCACATGCCCGTGCTGACGCCGGTGGGCATGCGCATTCCGATGTACTGCACCAGTTCCGGCCGCGCCTACCTGAGCACGCTGCCCGATGCGCAGGTGCGCGCGATGCTGGAGGCCTCCACGCGCGCGCCGCGCACGCCGGCCACGCTGACCGATGTGGACGCGATCTTCGCGCAGGTGGCGGCGTGCCGGGGCCTGGGCTATGCCTGCAACGAGGAGGAGCTGTTTCTGGGCGATATGGGCGTGGGGGCGCCCATCGTGAACAGCCAGGGCGTGGCGGTGGGGGCGGTGCATGTGGCGCCGCCGGCCAGCCGGTGGACGATGGCGGAGGCCCAGCGCAAGCTGGGGCCCCTCGTCATCGAGTGCGCGTGGGCGATTTCAAGGTCGATCGGGCACTGAAGCTGCCGCCGGCGATCAGCGCGCGTGCTCCAGCATCGCCTGGAGCAGCACGTTGGCGCCGGCCTCGATGTGCTCGGGCAGCGCATCCTCCAGCTCGTTATGGCTGATGCCGTCCTTGCACGGCACGAAGATCATGCCCGTGGGGGCGCGCTGCGCCACGTAGACGGCGTCATGCCCCGCCCCGCTCACCACGTCCATGCTCGGCAGCCCCAGCGCCGCCGCCGCGCGCCGCACGCTGTCCACACAGGCCGGGGCGAACAGGCAGGGCTCGAACTTGACCACCTGGCGAATCTCCACGCTCACGGCCGCCGCGTCGGCAATGCCGGCGAAGGCCGCGCGCATCGCCGCGTCCATGCGGTCCAGCCCGTCCTGCGACAGGTTGCGGAAGTCCACAGTGAAGTCCACCCGCCCCGGAATCACGTTGCGTGAGTTCGGCTTGACCTCGACATAGCCGACGGTGCCCCGGCCATGCGGCGCGGCGTCCCGGGCGATGCGGTTCACGGCCTCGATCATCCGCGCCGTTGCCAGCAACGCGTCGTGGCGCAGCGCCAGCGGGGTCGGGCCGGCGTGGGCGTCCTGGCCGGTCACGGTCACGTCGTACCACTGCTGGCCCAGCGCGCCGGACACCACGCCAATCGGCAGCCCGGCCGCCTCCAGCACCGGTCCCTGCTCGATATGGGCCTCGAAGTAGGCCGCGAACATGCCGCCCGGCACATCGCCGGCAGGCTGGGCGCCGTGGTAGCCGATGGCGGCCAGCGCATCGCCCACGCTCACGCCTTCGCGGTCCTGCTGGCGGCGCGCCTCGTCGGCATCGAACACGCCGGCGAACACGCCCGAACCCATCATCACCGGCGTGAAGCGGGTGCCTTCCTCGTTGGTCCAGAACGCCACCTCCAGCGGCGCGCGCGTCTGGATGCCGAGGTCGTTGAGCGTGCGCATGACCTCCAGTCCCGCCAGCACGCCGAAGTTGCCGTCGAACTTGCCGCCCGAGGGCTGGGTGTCGATATGGCTGCCCGTGGCCACGGCGCGCGCGGCCGGGTCCGTGCCGGCGCGGCGCGCGAAGACATTGCCGATCTCGTCCACGCGCACGTCCAGGCCCGCCTCACGGCACCACTGCACCACCAGGTCGCGCCCCTTGCGGTCTTCTTCGGTCAGCGCGATGCGGCACACGCCGCCCTTGGCCGTGGCGCCGATCGCGCCCAGCTCCATGAGCGATTGCCACAGGCGCGCGCCATTGATGCGGGGAAGAACTTTCGAATCCATGTCTGCCTTGTCTGCTTCGTGAGTGAATGAGGAATGACCACGGCCCGGTGCAAGAACCAGACCACGCGCCGGGGCGACGCGACTGGCACATGACTTGCTAGACCGAAGGCAGCCCTTCCCCCACTCAGGAGCATTGCCTGTGAACCACCAAACGTCCGCCCACGCGAAAGGTTTCTCCGCCGCAGTCCTGGCCCTCTCGCTGCTCGCCCTGCCCGGCGCCGCCATGGCCGAGAAGACGCTGCGCATCGGCATGACCGCTGCCGACATCCCGCGCACGCTCGGCCAGCCCGACCAGGGCTTCGAGGGCAACCGCTTCACCGGCATCCCGATGTACGACGCCCTGACGCAATGGGACCTCTCCAAGAGCAACGGCCCCAGCCTGCTGATTCCCGACCTCGCCACCGAGTGGAAGGTGGACGCCGCCGACAAGACCAAGTGGACCTTCAAGCTGCGCCCCGGGGTGAAATTCCACGACGGCTCCGCCTTCAACGCCGACGCCGTGGTCTGGAACGTCAACAAGGTGCTCGACAAGACCGCCAAGCAGTTCGATGCGAGCCAGGTGGGCGTGACCGCCTCGCGCATGCCCACGCTGCGCAGCGCGAAGAAGATCGACGACCTGACCGTGGAACTGGTCACGTCCGAGCCGGACTCGTTCCTGCCGTACAACATCTCCAACCTGTTCATGGCCTCGCCCACGCAGTGGGAGAAGAAGTTCGCCGCCGTGCCGGCCTCGGTGACCGATGCGGCCGAGCGCAGCAAGCAGGCCTGGGTGGCCTTTGCCGCCGACGCCTCCGGCACCGGCCCGTTCAAGATGACCCGCTTCGTCCCGCGCGAGCGCCTGGAGCTGGCCAAGAACGCCAGCTACTGGGACAGCAAGCGCGTGCCCAAGATCGACAAGGTGGTGATGGTGCCGATGCCCGAGGCCAACGCCCGCACGGCCGCGCTGCTGTCGGGCCAGGTCGACTGGATCGAGGCCCCCGCGCCTGACGCCATCGCCCAGATCAAGAGCCGCGGCTTCGAGGTCTACGCCAACGCCCAGCCGCACATGTGGCCGTGGCAGCTCTCCTTCGCGCCGAATTCGCCGTGGCTGGACAAGCGCGTGCGCCAGGCCGCCAACCTCTGTGTGAACCGCGCGGGCCTGAAGACGCTGCTGGGCGGCTACATGGCCGAAGCCAAGGGCATCGTGGAAGCCGGCAACCCGTGGTGGGGCAACCCCAAGTTCGACATCAAGTACGACGCCAACGCCGCCCGCAAGCTGATGGCCGAAGCCGGCTACTCGGCCGCCAAGCCGCTCAAGGTGAAGGTGCAGGTGTCGGCGTCCGGCTCGGGCCAGATGCAGCCGCTGCCGATGAACGAGTACGTGCAGCAGAACCTGAAGGAGTGCTTCTTCGACGTGGACTTCGACGTCGTGGAGTGGAACACCCTGTTCACCAACTGGCGCATCGGCGCCAAGGACGCCAGCGCGCACGGCGCCAACGCCATCAACGTCAGCTTCGCGGCGATGGACCCGTTCTTCGCCATGGTCCGCTTCGTCAGCACCAAGACCCAGCCGCCGGTCTCGAACAACTGGGGCTTCTTCGGCAATGCGGAGTTCGACAAGCTGATCGAGAACGCCCGCACCTCATTCGACGAGAAGTCCCGGGACGCCGCGCTGGCCAAGCTGCACGCGCGCATCGTGGAAGAGTCGCCGTTCGTGCTGATCGCCCATGACGTGGGCCCGCGCGCCATCTCGAAGAAGGTCAAGGGCGTGGTGCAGCCGCAGAGCTGGTTTATCGATATTGCGACGATGTCGATGGACTGACGCTTGCCGTGCCCCCTCTCCCGCCGCCGGGAGAGGGGCGTTTCACCCCACACTAGCCGGCCACAGACCATGACTTACCTGCTTCGCCGCATTCTCTATGCGCTGCCTATCCTGCTTGGGGTTGCCCTGCTCTGCTTCTCGCTGGTCCACATCGCCCCCGGGGACCCGCTGGTCTCGGTGCTGCCGCCCGATGCCTCCGAAGACCTGCGCCGCCAGCTGACCGCGCTGTACGGCTTCGACAAACCGTTCCTCGAACAATTTCTGCACTGGCTGACCCGCGCGCTCCATGGCGACCTGGGCACCTCCATCGCCACCAACCGGCCGGTGATGAGCGAGGTGTCCACCGCCGTGATCAATTCGATCCGGCTGGCCACCGTGGCCACGCTGATCGGCTTCACGTTCGGCTGCCTGTTCGGCTTCGTGGCGGGCTACCTGCGCGATTCCATCGCCGACCGTACCGCCTCGTTCCTGTCCGTGCTCGGCGTCAGCATTCCGCACTACTGGCTCGGCATGGTGCTGGTCATCGCCTTCTCGGTGCTGCTCGGCTGGCTGCCCGCCACTGGCGCCGGCCCGGGCGGCTCGGGCGACTGGGCGTGGGACTGGGAGCACTTCCAGTACATGCTGCTGCCGGCCATCACCATGTCGGTGATCCCGATGGGCATCGTCGCCCGCACGATCCGGGCGCTGGTGGCCGAGATCCTGTCCAACGAGTTCATCGTCGGCCTGCGCGCCCGGGGCCTGTCGGACGTGGCCGTGTTCCGCCACGTGGTCAAGAACGTGGCGCCAACCGCGCTGTCCGTGATGGGCCTCCAGCTCGGCTACCTGCTCGGCGGGTCGATCCTGATCGAAACCGTGTTCTCGTGGCCCGGCACCGGCTTCCTGCTGAACTCGGCCATCTTCCAGCGCGACTTCCCGCTGCTGCAGGGCACGATCCTCGTGCTGGCCGTGTTCTTCGTCCTGCTCAACCTGCTGGTGGACGCGCTGCAGACGCTGTTCGACCCCCGCATCCAGCGTAATTAAGGAGGCCCCCATGCAGATCGCACTGAACAAGGCCGTGGCGCCGCTGCCCGTGGCGCGCTCGCCCGGCTACTGGGCCACCGTGGGCCGCCGCCTGCTGCGCAACAAGCTGGCGATGGCCGCCGCGCTGATCCTGATCGCCCTGGTGGTGATGGCGATCTTCGCCCCGGCGCTGATGCCGGCAGACCCGTACGCGTCCTCCATCCTCAAGCGGCTCAAGCCGATCGGCACCGCAGGCTATCCGCTCGGCACCGACGAACTGGGCCGCGACCTGCTCTCGCGCCTGATGCTGGGCGGCCGGCTCTCGCTGTTCATGGGCATCACGCCCGTGCTGCTGGCATTTGTGATTGGCAGCGCACTCGGCATCGTGGCCGGCTACGCAGGCGGCTGGACCAACACCATCATCATGCGGCTCACCGACATCCTCTACGCCTTCCCGTCGGTGCTGCTGGCCATCGCGCTGTCCGGCACGCTGGGCGCCGGGGTGGGCAACGCGCTGCTGTCGCTGACCATCGTCTTCGTGCCGCAGATCGTGCGGGTGGCGGAGAGCGTGACCACGCAGGTGCGCAACCGCGAGTTTGTCGATGCGGCGCGCGCCTCGGGGGCCAGTTCGCTGACCATCGTGCGCGCCCATGTGCTGAATAACGTACTTGGACCGATCTTCGTCTATGCGACGAGCCTGATTTCGGTGTCGATGATCCTGGCTTCCGGCCTCTCCTTCCTGGGCCTCGGCGTGAAGCCGCCCGAGCCCGAGTGGGGCCTGATGCTCAACACGCTGCGCACGGCCATCTACACCCAGCCCTGGGTCGCCGCCCTGCCCGGCGCGATGATTTTCCTGACCTCGATCTCGTTCAACCTGCTGGCCGACGGCATCCGCTCGGCCATGGAAATCAAGGAATGAGCATGAGCGACCTCCTCACAGCGCCCGCGCCCGCCCACGCCCGGGACATTGGCGGCCCGGCCCAGCCGCTCGTGATCGCGCGCGATCTCGTCAAGCATTTCCCGCTCAAGTCGCCCATTCCGTTCCGCAAGGCCGGCGAGGTCCGCGCCGTGGACGGCGTCAGCTTCGACGTCCTCAAGGGCGAAACCCTCGGCGTGGTCGGCGAGTCCGGCTGCGGCAAGTCCACCACCGCGCGGCTGCTGATGCAGCTCACCGCCCACGACAGCGGCGAACTGATTTTCGACGCCCAGGGTGTGGGCTCGCCCCAGTTGCCGATGAAGGCGTTCCGCAGCCAGGTGCAGATGGTGTTCCAGGACAGCTACTCGTCGCTGAACCCGCGCCTGACCATCGAGGAATCCATCGCTTTCACGCCGCGCGTGCACGGTGTGTCCGCGCGGGAGGCCACCGAGCGGGCGCGCTACCTGCTGGAACGCGTGGGACTGGAGCCGGCGCGCTTTGCCGGGCGCTATCCGCACGAGCTGTCCGGCGGGCAGCGCCAGCGCGTGAACATCGCCCGCGCGCTGTCGCTGCGGCCCCGGCTGGTGATCCTGGACGAAGCGGTGTCCGCGCTCGACAAATCCGTGGAAGCCCAGGTGCTCAACCTGCTGCTCGACCTCAAGGCCGAGTTCGACCTGACCTACGTCTTCATCAGCCATGACCTCAACGTCATCCGCTACCTGTGTGACCGCGTGATGGTGATGTACCTGGGCAAGGTGGTCGAGATTGGCGATACCGAGTCGATCTACGCCAATCCCTCGCACCCTTACACGCGCGCGCTGCTGGCCTCGATGCCGTCGATGGACCCGGACCACCGCACGCTGGCCGCACCGCTGGCGGGCGACCCGCCCAACCCGATCAATCCGCCGTCCGGGTGCAGCTTCCATCCGCGCTGCGCCCGCGCCGAGCCGGTGTGCGAGCGCCGCACCCCCGTGCTGGCCGACGAACTGGCCGGCCATCCCGTGTCGTGCCTGATGGCGATGCCCGACGGCGGCCATTCGCTGCCGCTGCGGCGCATGACCCCGGGCCTGCACGCGGCCACGCCTTGACGCACCTGACCCACCTGACCCACCTGACCTGCGGGAGACCCCTATGACAGCCCCCCATTCCCCTGCCGTCTCGGTCAAGGACCTCCACGTCACCTTCGCCGGCGGCGGCAAGACCATCCGCGCCGTGAACGGCGTGTCGCTCGACGTGGCCCCCGGCGAGGCCGTGGCGCTGATCGGCGAATCCGGCTCCGGCAAGAGCGTGACGCTGCGCGCGCTGATGCGCCTCCATCCGCCCCGCCGCACCCGCATCGGCGGCGAGATCCGCGTGGACGGCCAGGACGTGCTCGCGCTGGACAAGCGCGCGCTGGCCCGGCTGCGCGGCGGCACCGTCGCCATGGTGTTCCAGGAGCCGCTGCTGGCGCTGGACCCGGTGTACACGGTGGGCCAGCAGATTGTGGAGTGCATCCGGACGCACAAGAAGGTGTCCGCCGCCGAGGCGCGCGCGCTGGCGCTCAAGGCACTGGAAGCGGTGCGCATTCCCAGCCCCGAGCGGCGGCTGGCCGCCTATCCGCACGAGATGTCCGGCGGCATGCGGCAACGCGCGATGATCGCGCTGGCGCTGTCGGCCCAGCCGAAAATCCTGCTGGCCGACGAGCCGACCACGGCGCTGGACGCCACCGTGCAGATCCAGGTGTTGATCCTGCTGCGCGAGCTGCAACGCGAGCTGGGCCTCTCCATCGTCTTCGTCACGCACGACATGGGCGCGGCGGTGGAGATTGCCGACCGCGTGGCGGTGATGTACGGCGGCCGCATCGTCGAGGAAGGCCCGATCCGCACGCTGCTGCGCGAGGCCCGCCATCCGTACACGATCGCGCTGCTGCAAAGCCGCCAGCACGGCATGGATCGCGGCCAGCGGCTGCAGGCCATCGGCGGCGCCCCGCCGGACCTGGCCGCGCTGCCGCCGGGCTGCACTTTCGCGCCGCGCTGCGCGCACGCCCGCCCCGCCTGCCTGGCCGAGGTGCCGCGCAGCGTGGCACTGGGCAACGGCCACCGCGTCAGTTGCGTGCTGGTGGCCGACACCGCCGAACCCTCGAATACCGCTGCGGCCTCCTCCGCAGCCGCCTAAACTCCACCCATTTCCCGAAAGAAGGAAGCCGAACGCCATGACCCTGGCCACCCATCCCGCCCGCGCCTTCATGCCCTACCCCGACGCGCCCGTGCCCAACGCGGCCACCGGGCCGCTGCGGGGGCTGACCTTCGCCGTCAAGGACCTGTTCGACGTGGCGGGCTACCCCACCGGCGGCGGCAATCCGCATGTGCTGGCCCGCTCCGGTATCAAGAGCGTAACCGCGCCCACGGTGCAAAAGCTGCTCGATGCCGGCGCGAGGTTCATCGGCAAGTCCCACACCGACGAGCTGGCCTTCTCGATGAACGGCCAGAACGCGCACTACGGCGGCCCGATCAACGGCGGCGCGCCCGATCGCGTGACGGGCGGTTCGTCGTCCGGGTCGGCCTCGGCGGTGTCCAACAAGCTGTGCGACTTCGCGCTCGGCACGGACACCGGCGGCTCGGTGCGCGCCCCGGCCAGCCACTGCGGCCTGTTCGGCATCCGCCCCTCGCATGGCCGCATCTCGCTCCAGCACTGCATGCCGCTGTGCGAGACGCTCGATACCTGCGGCTTCTTCGCCCGAGACATCGGCACCTTCGCCCGCGTGGCGGACGTGCTGTTCGGCAAGGATGCCGATCCGCTGCCGGCCCGGCCCCGCCTGCTGCTGGCATCGGACTTGTTCGAATTGCCGACGCCCGAAGCCCGCGCCGCGCTGGCGCCCACGGTGGCGCGCATCGAGGCCGTGCTGGGCCGTGCCACCCCGGTGGACGTGGCCGACCGCCCGCTGTCCGACCTGTACTGGGCCTTCCGCTACGTGCAGGGCTGGGAAGCCTGGCAGGCCGATGGCGCGCTGATCGAGAACTACGGCCTGCATATGGGCCCGGACGTGGCCGCGCGCTTCGTGTTCAGCAAGGGGGTCACCGAAGCCCAGTTCGAGCAGTCGAGCGCCGTGCGCCGCGAGTTCACCGCCCACCTGGGCCGCCTGCTCGGCCATGACGGCGTGCTGGTGCTGCCGACCATGCCGGACATCGCCCCGCTGCGCACCGCCGCCGGCGAGACGCTGGAGGACTACCGCACCGCCGCCGCCCACACGCTGTGCCTGACGCCGCTGTCCGGCTTCCCGCAACTGAGCCTGCCGCTCTCCGGCCGCGCCGGCGCGCCGCTCGGCATCTCCCTGCTCGGCCCGAAGGGCAGCGACCGCAGCCTGATCGCCGTGGCGGAGACGCTGATGACGGCGCTGGTCTGACCCGGCCCCATCGACCCTTCTATATATATAGCTATGCCCCGACTCCGCATTACCGCCGCCGGCCAGACCTTCCTGGCCAATACCCACCCGGACGCCCCCGAGACCGTTGCCGCCTTCCTGAAGCTGCTGCCCTACCGCCAGAAGCTGATCCACGTGCGCTGGAGCGGCGAAGGCTGCTGGATTCCGCTCGGCGAATTCAAGCTGGGCGTCGGCTTCGAGAACCACACCAGCCACCCGTCCGTGGGCGACATCCTGTTCTACCCGGGTGGCTACAGCGAGACCGAGATCATCCTGGCCTACGGCAGCTGCTGTTTCGCCAGCAAGATGGGCCAGTTGGCCGGCAACCATTTCCTGACCATCGTCGAGGGGCGGGAGAACCTCCGCGCGCTCGGCACCAAGGTGCTCTGGGAGGGCGCGCAGGACGTGCTGTTCGAGCTGGCGGACTAGGACGCAGACAAGGTCCGCAGACTAGGGCCGCAACCCTCCCGACGGGGGAGATGCTTCCCGATGGACGACCGCATATCGTCGCGTGACGCGCGCCGTGGCCCTGCCGCACCGGGGCCAGCGAGATGACGCGATGACATCGTCTTGTCGGGAAGAATCATGCAGACATCGCAATTCATGCGCGCGCCGGCCATCGGCTCGCGCCGCAGCGGCGCGTTCCATGTGCGCCGATTCGGGTCCGCGCTGCTTGTGCGCGCGTTGCTCTGGCTCTGCTTCGGCGGGCTGGGGGCGCTGCTCCTGCTCTTCTCGCGCGGCAAGCCCAGCCCGATCGTCCTCGGCGCCGGCTTCTTCGGCCTGCTGATCCTGTTCGAATGGTCCTGGGGCCGGCACGCGCCGCTGCGCAAGCCGCTGCTGACGGTGGATGCCGTCGGCATCGGCTCCACGGCCTTCCCGCGCCGTCGCCCGCACCTGCGCTGGGCCGAGATTGCCGCCGTGGCGGTGCGCAACCTGCGCGGCGGTCCCGTGATCGAGGTCTTTCCCAAGCCCGTGCCGGGCGCCCGGCGGCGGACCCCGGCATCGTTCACGATCCGGCTGGCCCTGATGCGCGAGGCAGACCAGCAGCTTGCCCAGGCACTGGTCACCCATCACATGCGTACGGCCGGCGTCACGGTCAACAACGCGCTGGCTGCCGAGCAAGCCTTCCGGGCCGAGATGCAGGCGCTGCCACACACCTGGGGCCTCTACGCGCTGATCGCCCTCAACGTGGCGATCTGGCTGTTCACGCTCACGCGCGGCGCCACGCCCGATACCACGGCACCCGCCCGGTTGGTCGAATGGGGCGGCAACCTCGCCGTGCTGGTCCAGGAGGGCCAGTGGTGGCGGCTGCTGACGGCCACCTTCCTGCACAGCAGCCTCAAGCACATCGGCGCCAACATGCTGGTGCTGTTCGTGCTCGGCAAGCATGTGGAGCGGTTCTACGGCACGCGCGGCTTCCTGCTGATCTATCTCGGCGCGGGGCTGGTGGGCAGCGCCCTGAGCCTGCATTTCGGGGCGCAGACGGCGGTGTCGGTCGGGGCGTCGGGCGCCGTGTTCGGCGTGGGCGGCGCGCTGCTGGCCGGGGTGCTGCGCCATCGCCGGCTGCTGCCCGAGGGCATCCATCGGCAATTGACGACCGATGCGGCAGTCATGATCGGCTACTCGCTGGTGCAGGGCTTCCTGTCGACCCGGGTGGACAACGCCGCGCACGTGGGCGGCCTGATCGGCGGCGCGCTGATCGGGCTGTGCCTGCCGGTGCGGCTGGACCCCACCAGCTACGCCCGCAAGCTGCCGCGCGGCATGGCCATGGCGGCAGCGGTCGCAGCCGTGCTGGTGGTGGGCACCGCCGCATTGGCGCCGCGCGCCCCCCAGTCCATGCGCGACGGCCTGGCCGCCAGCCGCCAGATCGAGCGCGCCCAACAGACCTTCATGGCCGCCTTCCGGGACATGCAGGCTGACAATGAGGCGATCAAGGCAGGCCGGATGACCGCGCAGCAAGCGGACGACCGCAGCCGCGCGGTGCACGCCCCGGCGCTCGATCAGGCCGTATCGGAACTGGTCCGCATCACCCTGCCGCCGGGCGACCCGCGTGCGCCACTGGTGCAGGACATGACGCTGCTGGCCGACCTGCTGCGCGAAATGGCCCGCATGCCGTCGGTGAAGGACCCCCGCACCGGCAAACCCGTGGCCGCCGATCCCCGCCGCGCGGCCCAGATCGCGGCGGACATCGTGCGACTGACCGCCCAAATGAAAAAGCGCCAGCGGTAGCCGGCGCTCTTTCCTCTTCCCCGGGGGTCACCCCGCCTTACCCGGGGATCACCCTGCCATCACCCCGCCGCCGCCCTCGGGCGGCTTCACGCGGAACCATGCCGCGTACAGCGCCGGCAGGAACAGCAGCGTCAGCACCGTGGCGATGATCAGCCCGCCCATGATGGCAGCCGCCATCGGCCCCCAGAAGGTGGAGCGCGAGAGCGGGATCATCGCCAGCACCGCCGCCGCGGCGGTCAGGATGATCGGCCGGAAACGGCGCACCGCCGACTCGACGATGGCCTGCCACGGCGGCACCCCGGCGCTGATGTCCTGCTCGATCTGGTCCACCAGGATCACCGAGTTGCGGATGATCATGCCCAGCAGCGCCGTGATGCCGAGCTGGGCGACAAACCCCATCGGCGCGCGCAACAGCAACAGCGTGGCGGCAGCGCCGATCAGCCCGAGCGGGCCGGTCAGGAACACCATCACCGAACGCGAGAAGCTGTGCAGTTGCAGCATCAGCAGCGTGAAGATCAGGAAGATGCACAGCGGCAGCTGCGCGGCGATGGACGCCCCCGCCTTGCCGCTTTCCTCCTGGGCCCCGGCCACGGTGATCAGGTAGCCCGGCGGCAGTTCCGCGCGCAGCTTGTTGAGCTGCGGGTCGATCTGCGCGGTCACGGTCGGGCCCTGGATGCCATCCACCACATCAGCCTGCACGGTGATGCCGAAGTCGCGGTTCTCGCGCCAGATCACGCCCGGCTCGGACTTCAGCGTCACGCGCGCCACCTGCGTCAGCGGCACCGCGCGGCCGGTGTTGGTCGGCACCAGCACGTTGGCCATGTCGGACATCGCATCGCGCTCGTTCTTCGGCGTGCGCATGATGATGTCGATCAGCTTGTCGGCGTCGCGGTACTGGCCCACCGGCACGCCGGTCAGCACGGCCTGCGTGGCGCGCGCGATGGCGTTGGTGGTCACGCCCAGCGCGCGCGCCTTGTCCTGGTCGATCTCCAGGCGCAGCATCTTGACGTTCTCGTTCCAGTTGTCGTTCACGCCCACCGTGTTGGGGTTGGCGGCCATGATCGCGCGGACCTGATCGGCGATCCTGCGCACGCCGGCGGCGTCTGGCCCGATCACGCGGAACTGCACCGGGTACGCCACGGGCGGCCCGTTCGGCAGCAGCTTCACGCGGCCGCGCAGCTGCGGGAACTGGGTGGCCAGCACCTCGATCACGCGCTTGCGCAGCGCGTCGCGCGCCTCCACGCTGACCGGCATCACAATCACCTGCGCCACGTTGCTCTGCGGGAAGATCTGGTCCAGCGGCAGGTAGAAGCGCGGCGCGCCGGTGCCGACGAAGGTGGTCAGGCTGTCCACGGCCTTGTCGCGCCGCATGGCGGTCTCGAAGCGCTTGGCCTCGGCCTCCATCTGCGCGAAGCTGGTGCCCTCGGGCATCCACAGCTCCACCATCAGCTCGGGCCGGCTCGAATCCGGGAAGAACTGCTTCTCGACGAACTTGAACGCCCACAAGCCCAGCGCGAAGCTGACCAGCGTGACGGCGATCACGGTCTTGCGCCACGTCACGCACCAGTTCACCAGATGCCGGAAGCGCGCGTAGAACGGCGTGTCGAACACCTCGTGATGGCCGCCGTCGCTGGCGCGGGTCTTGAGCAGCAGGTAGCCGAGGTAGGGCGTGAAGTACACCGCCGCCAGCCACGACAGCACCAGCGCCAGCGCCGTCACGGCAAAGATCGCGAAGGTGTACTCGCCCACGGTGGACTTGGCCAGCCCCACCGGCAGGAAGCCGGCCGCCGTGATCAGCGTGCCGGTCAGCATCGGCATGGCCGTGGAGGTGTAGGCGAAGGTGGCTGCCTCCATCTTGGAGAAGCCTTCCTCCAGCTTGCGCACCATCATCTCCACGGCGATGATCGCGTCGTCCACCAGCAGCCCGAGCGCCACGATCAGCGCCCCGAGCGAGATCTTGTGCAGGCCGATGCCGAAGATGTTCATGAACAGGAACGTCACGGCCAGCACGAGCGGGATGGTCAGCGCCACCACCAGCCCGGGGCGCACGTCGATCCGCAGCGGCCTGGTATGCAGCCCCAGCGCGATGAAGCTGACTGCCAGCACGATCACCACGGCCTCGATCAGCACGTGCACGAACTCGCCCACCGAGCGCTTGACCGCTTGTGGCTGATCCTGCACCTGATCCATCTCGATACCCATCGGCAACTGGCCGCGCAGGCCATCGGTCACGCGGCGCAGTTCCTGGCCCAGCGCGATGATGTCCCCGCCCTTCTCCATCGAGATACCGAGCCCGATCACATCCTTGCCGTTGAAGCGCATGCGGCTGGCGGGCGGGTCGATATAGCCGCGATAGACGTGGGCGATGTCACCCAGCCGGATGTTGGCGATGCCGTTGGGGCCGCGCAGCACCAGGTTCTCCAGATCCTGCACATCGCCAAGCTGGCCGGTCACGCGGACCTGGAGGTTATCGGCCGGCGTGATCAAAACGCCACTTCCCGTGGGGTTGTTCTGCTCCGCGATCTGGTTGGCGATGGCGTTGATGTCGAGCCCAAGCTGCGCGAAGCGCGTCTGGTTGAACTCGATATAGAGCTTCTCGTCCTGCAGCCCGAGCAGCGTGACCTTGGCCACGGCTGGCACGCGCAGCAGCGCCTGGCGCACGAGGTCGGCGTACTCGCGCAACTCCTTGTAGTTGAAGCCATCTGCCGAGAGCGCGTAGATCGAGCCGTAGACATCGCCGAATTCATCGTTGAAATACGGGCCGCGCACGCCCTGCGGCAGGGTCTGGGCGATGTCCCCGATCTTCTTGCGCACGGTGTACCAGATCTGTGCGGTGTCCTTGGCCGGCGAGTTATCGGCCAGTTGAAAGATCACCGTGGTCTCGCCCGGCTTGGAGAAGCTGCGGATCTTGTCGGCGTACGGCACTTCCTGCAGCTGCCGCTCGATCTTGTCGGTCACCTGCACCGCGATCTGCTCGGCCGTGGCGCCGGGCCAGTAGGCCTGCACCACCATCACGCGGAAGGTGAAGGGAGGGTCTTCGTCCTGACCCAGCTGGAAGAAGGCCAGCAGGCCGCCGATCAGCAGCACCACCAGCAGGTAGCGGGTCAGCGGCTGGTGCTCGAGCGCCCAGCGCGACAGGTTGAAGCGCGAATGTTCCATCGGTCAGCCCTTGCTGCCGGCGGCGGCGCCCGGGTTGGACGCCGGCTTGGCCGACTGGGCCGGCTGGGCAGACGTGGCGTTCTGCATCGGCTTGACCTTCTGGCCCGGCTGCAACAGGTGCACGCCGGCCGTGACGATGGTCTGGCCCGGCGCCAGCCCCTGGCGCACCTCGATCTCATTGCCCTGTGGGTCACCCAGCGTCACCGGCACCGGCTTGACCGTGCCCGTGCCCCCGCTGGCCGCACCCTGGTAGATCCACACCTGATTAGTGCCGCGGTCCTGCAGCAGCGCGGTCAGCGGGATGCGGATGGCGGCGGACTCGCCGGTGCGGGTGAAGGTGACCACGGCGGTCATGCCGAAGCGCAGGTCGGCGGGCGGGTTGGGCACGCTGACGCGGGTCGGGTAGGTGCGGGTGACCGGATCGGCGGCGCCGGAAATCTCGCGCACGCGGCCCGGCAGCGGGCGGTCCGGCTCGGCCCAGGTGCGCACGGTGACGTCGGAGATGTCGCGCAGCATATCCACCTGATCCTCGGGCAGGCCGATGGCGACCTCCTTCTCGGCGATCTGCGCCACGCGGATCACCGACTGGCCCGCCGTAACCACCTGACCGACCTCGGCATCGACGGCCGTCACCACGCCGTCCGCATCGGCGGCGAGCACGGCGTAGCCGGTCTGGTTGCTCTGGTTGCGGAGGTTGGCCTGGGCCTGCTCCAGCCGCGAGGCGGCGGAATCGTAGGTGGCCTGGCGCCGGCTTAGCTCGGCGGCACTGATGAAGTTCTTGGCCGCCAGGTCCCGGTAGCGTTTCAGGTCGGAGTCGGCGAGATCGCGGTCGGTCTTGGCGGCATCGAACTGGGCGCGCGCCGAAGCCTCGGCCAGCGCCAGGTCGGTCGGGTCGAGGCGGGCCAGCGGCTGGCCCTTCCTGACGTTCGCGCCCACGTCCACCAGACGGGCCGAGATCTTGCCGGGCACCCGGAAGCCCAGGCGCGACTCCACGCGCGGCCGCACCTCGCCCGAGAACTCGAATGCGGTCTTCCCGGCACCCGAATGCAGTTGCAGCAGCCGCACGGGTCGCACGGCCTCCACCGGCTCCGCCTTCTTCCCACAGCCGGACAGCCCGGCCAGGAGCGCCAGCGTCGCCACGGTCACCATGGCGACCATGGCGACCATGGCGACCATGGCGACCCTCGGCGTCCGGCGGGCCCGGGCGGGCATCGGGGAAACATCAACGTCGGCGGCCGCAACATCCGGCCTGGCATAAGGCACTGGCATGGGTTAAGCGTCTTGAGTCGGTGGAACGTCGGAACAAACTGGAGACTGCGGGGAGCAGCCAATGGGGAAAGCGTCTCGCGGCGGACAACGCTGCGGTGCCTGCCGGGGAATAAATAACTGGCCGGTCAGTAATATAGCGAGCGGCCCCGAGTGCGTCAAACGCCGGGCGACGAAGGGGCCAAAACTCGGTGCGAATGGTGAGCCCCGGCGCTGGCCCCGGTTGGGCCGATGTTACAATTTGGCGCTTTCGCGGACCTGCCCCGGTTCGTATCGCCCCACCAGACAGTATTCATAAGAGATTGGCGTGACGCCCGATCAGTATTGCCAGGACAAGGCCGCCCCGGGCGGCTCCCTCCCCTATTACAGCTTCCTGTTCCTCCCGCCCGAACGCCGCCGCGCCATCACGGCGCTGCACGCCTTTCGTCGCGAGGTGGAGGCCATCATCGACGAGAGCCACGATGCCGGCGTGGCCCACCAGCGGCTGGACTGGTGGCGCGGTGAACTGCGCCGCCTCTATGACGGTCAGCCGTCACATCCGGTCACGCAGGCCCTGCAGCCCCATATTGCGCCGGGCGGCCTGCCGCAATCCGAATTTTCTGAGGTGCTGGACGGCCTGGAGATGGATCTGACCCAGACCCGCTTCCTGGACGAAGCCGGTTTGAAACGCTACTGTCAGTGCGCCGGCGGTGCCATGGGCGTGCTGTCGGCCCGGGCGCTGGGGTTTTCCGATCCGCGCACGCTGGACTTCGCGCGCCAGCTGGGCCTGTCGATGCAACGCGCGACCATCGTCCGCGACGTGGGCGAGGATGCCCGCCAGGGCCGCATCTACCTGCCGGTGGATACGCTCCAGCGCCACGAGGTGCCGGCCGCCGACATCCTGCAGGCCCGCCACTCCGAGCGTTTCGTGGCCCTGATGGGCGAGCAGGCCGAAGTGGCCCGCACGCTCTACCGCGAGGCGCTGGCCCTGCTGCCGCGCCAGGACCGCCGCGCCCAGCGCGCCACGCTGGTCATGGCGGCCCTCTCCCATGCCCAGCTCGACGAGATCGAGGCCAGCCAGTTCCAGGTGCTGACGCAGCGCATCGCGCTGACGCCGATGCGCATGCTCTGGATCGCCTGGAAGACCTGGCTGCGCAACCGCTGAACCCCATCGAACCGAATCCGAACCGAACCATGACTACCGCACTTGCCTCGCTCGGCCAATCCATCCTCGACCGCGCCGCCGCGCTCGCCGCCCACTCCGACATGGAGGACGGGCTGACCTGCGCGTTCCTCACGCCGGCGCATCGCCGGGCGCAGGCGCAGCTGGTGCAGTGGATGGAGGCCGCCGGCATGGCGGTGCGCGTGGACGCCATCGGCAATGTGATTGGGCGGTATGCGGCCGACCCGGCCGTGGCCGCGCCGAAGGTGCTGATGACCGGCTCCCACTTCGACACCGTGCGCAACGGCGGGCGGTATGACGGGCGGCTCGGCATCCTGCTGCCGATTGCGGTGGTGGGCGCGCTCAACGCGGCGGGTATCCGGCTGCCGTATCACTTCGAGATCGTCGGCTTCGCCGAGGAGGAAGGGCTGCGCTTCAAGACCAGCTTCCTGGCCAGCAGCGTGCTGGCGGGCCGCTTCGACCCGGCCCTGCTGGACCGCGCGGACCCGGACGGCGTGACCATGCGTGAGGCGCTGGCTCAGTCCGGCCTGCCCGGCGCCGGCAGCCTGGACGCCCTGCGCGCCGCGGCGGTCGATCCGGCCACGCTGGCGGGGTTCGTCGAAGTGCATATCGAGCAGGGCCCGGTGCTGCTGAACCGCGACCTGGCGCTCGGCATCGTCACCCAGATCGCGGGCAGCAGCCGCTTCCAGGTGCGCGTGGAGGGGCTGGCCAGCCATGCCGGCACCACGCCGATGGACATGCGGCGCGATGCCGCCGCCGGCGCCGCCGAGATGATCCTGCTGGTGGAGTCGCGCTGCGCGCAGGTGCCGACGCTGGTCGGCACGGTGGGCCAGCTCCAGGTGCCGAACGGCTCCAGCAACGTGATTCCGGCCGCATGCGTGTTCTCGATGGACATCCGCGCCGGCGAGGACGGCATCCGCGAAGCCGCCATCACCGATATCGTGATGGGAATCGAGCGGATCGCGGCGCGCCGTGGCCTGACCGCCACCGTCGAGCGGGTCACGCCGGTCAACAACGCGCCGTGCGCGCGCTGGCTGATGGATCAGTTCGGCGCGGTACTGCGCAAGCGCGGGCTGGAGGCCTTCGAGCTGCCGTCCGGCGCCGGCCATGACGCAATGATGATGCAACGCATGACCGACGTGGCGATGCTGTTCGTGCGCTGCGGCAATGGCGGTATCAGCCACAACCCGCTGGAAACCATCACCGTGGAAGATGCCCAGCTGGCGGCCGAGGTATTCGTGGATTTCCTGCGACATTTCCGGCCGCAGGCTTAATGGGAGGGAGGGCGGTCAGCCGCCGCCCTCGTACATCTCGCGGCCGAGGTCCTGGAGGTTCTTGCGCAGTGTCTTGCGCTCGTCGGGCGAAAGCTTGGGATGTCCGCCCGGCGGCCCCTGGCGGCCGGCGCGGTCGGCCATGTCGCGCTCCGTGCGGTACTTTTCGGCGCGGGTGCGGGCCTCGCGCTGGTCCAGGCGCTCCCCGCCGCCCGGCTTGCCCGGCACGGCGGGGGTGGGCGCACCGCCGCTGGCGTGGCCCGGCTGGCCAGGGCGAAGCAGTTGCGCCATGCCCGCCGACTGCGCCTGCGCAAGCGCCGGCAGCAGTACGATGAGCATGGCCACGCCGGCATGGCAAGCCGCCCGCGCGCACGCCGTGCGTTGCAGGGTATGTCCGTGCCGGTTTTGCTTCACTTTCATTGGATAATGGCGATCTTGACAGTGGTCGCACATCCGCTTGGAGGACGACGCAGGCATATGCCAACGCCTTCGTCAGAGAGATGGGACGCCCCTTGGTCACCGTGAATTCCCGTCGCGCCAAATCGGCGTCGGGATACGGTTTGCGGAGTGTAAATGCACAAAAGATGCACGCCGCCATACCACAGGGTAAAGTATGTAACGTTTTGTTAAGCCATTTTGAGCGAAAGCGTAAGTCGCTAAGATACCGCCATGGAAAATACCAGCCACAAGATTCTCGTCGTGGACGACGACCCGCGCCTGCGCGACCTGCTGCGCCGCTACCTTGGCGAGCAGGGGTTCACGGTGCTGGTGGCGGAAAACGCCACCGCCATGAACAAGCTCTGGCTGCGCGAGCGGTTTGACCTGCTGGTGCTGGACCTGATGATGCCGGGCGAGGATGGCCTGTCCATCTGCCGCCGCCTGCGCGGCGCCAACGACCAGACCCCGATCATCATGCTGACCGCCAAGGGCGAGGACGTGGACCGCATCGTCGGCCTGGAAATGGGCGCCGATGACTACCTGCCCAAGCCGTTCAACCCGCGCGAGCTGATCGCGCGCATTCACGCCGTGCTGCGCCGCAAGGGCCCCGCCGAAGTGCCGGGCGCCCCGTCCGAGACGCCCGAGACCTTCGCCTTCGGCGATTTCGTGCTGAACCTGGCCACCCGCACGCTGACCAAGAACGACGAGGAAATCACGCTCACCACGGGCGAGTTCTCCGTGCTCAAGGTGTTCGCGCGGCATCCGCGCCAGCCGCTCTCGCGCGAGAAGCTCATGGAAATGGCCCGCGGCCGCGAATACGAAGTATTCGACCGCAGCCTGGACGTGCAGATCTCCCGCCTGCGCAAGCTCATCGAACCGGACCCGGGCAACCCCCGCTTCATCCAGACGGTCTGGGGCCTGGGCTACGTCTTCATTCCCGATGGCGTGAAGTAGTCCCGGTTCGTCCGCAGTCAGCATCGTGGCGACCGCTCTCGGCCGTACCGCAACGCGGTTCTTTGGTTCGCTGTTCTGGCGCACCTTCATGCTGATCGCCCTCTTGCTGGCGATCTCGCTGGGGATCTGGTTCCAGAGCTACCGGCTCTTCGAACGCGCGCCGCGCGCCCAGCAGATCGCCATGCAGGTGGTCAGCGTGGTCAAGCTCACGCGCGCGGCCCTGCTCTACTCCGACCCGGCGCGGCGGCGGTTCCTGCTGCTCGACCTGGTGCAGAACGAGGGCATCAAGGTCTATCCGCGCGAGAAGGACGACGACTTCGCCGCGCCCACCGCCAACCCCTTCCTGACCCAGCTGGTGCAGCAGGAGATTCGCGGGCGGCTGGGCGAGGACACCGTGCTCGCCACCACCGTCAACGACATTCCGGGCGTGTGGGTCAGCTTCGAGATCGAGGGGGACGACTACTGGGTCGCCATCAGCCCGGAGCGCTTCGAGCGCGTGCCGGGCATACAGTGGCTGTGGTGGAGTATCGCCGCGCTGCTGCTGTCGATCATCGGCGCGGCCTTCATCACGGCGCGCGTGAACTACCCGCTCAAGCGGCTGGCCAACGCGGCGCGCCAGATCGGCACGGGCGGCGATCCGCCGCCGCTGCGCGAGCATGGCGCCAGCGAGGTGGCCCAGGCCAACCGCAGCTTCAACCAGATGGTGCGCGACCTGCGCCAGCTCGACGACGACCGCGTGGTCATGCTGGCCGGCATCTCCCACGACCTGCGCACCCCGCTCACCCGGCTGCGGCTCGAGACCGAGATGTCGCCGGTGGACAACATCACGCGCGACGCCATGATCGCCGACATCGAGCAGATGGACGCCATCATCGGCCAGTTCCTCAACTACGCCCGCCCCGGCCAGGAAATGGTGGAGCCGGTGGATCTCTCCGCGCTGGTGCAGGACGCCGTGGGCGTCTATGCCGCGCACGACGATGTGCGCGTGCACGTGCGCGCCAACGGCCCGGTCATGGCGGTGGCCAACCGCATGGAGATCCAGCGCATCCTGGACAACCTGGTGGAGAACGCGCGCCGCTACGCCAAGGACGAGGAAAGCGGCATGGCCGAAGTGGAGATCTCCACGCGGCTCGATGACAAGGATGCCGTGCTGACCGTGGCGGACAACGGCCCCGGCGTGCCCGACGCGCAGCTCTCGCTGCTGACGCGGCCGTTCTACCGGCTCGACAGCGCCCGCAGCGAGGCCAAGGGCGCGGGGCTGGGCATGTCCATCGTCAACCGCATCCTCCAGCGCAACGGCGGGCGGCTGGTGCTGGCCAATCGGCCGCCGCCCAAGACCGGGCTGGTGGTGCGCGCCTGCTTCCGGCGCGCATGATGGGGCACTCCCCGCCCCGGCTGACAGGTTTTCGACAGCATTTGATAGCAGATTGAAAGGCAGTTGACAGGGCATTGACAGCCCGGCGGCGCACACTGGCGGCCATTGCGATCCCACAACATGTCGCCGGCCGCACCGGCGCTGACCGAGAGACAGCCATGTCCAGCACCGCCTCCGCGCCGGCTTCCCAGCACAGCGCCCGTACCGTGTTCCGCGTCGTCAGCGGCAACTTCCTCGAAATGTACGATTTCATGGTGTACGGCTTCTACGCCGCCGCCATCGCCCGTACGTTCTTCCCCAGCGGCAACGAATTCGCCTCGCTGATGCTCTCGCTGGCCACCTTCGGCGCCGGCTTCCTGATGCGTCCGCTCGGCGCCATCATTCTCGGCGCTTACATCGACCACCACGGCCGCCGCAAGGGCCTGATTCTCACGCTGATCCTGATGGCGATGGGCACGCTGCTGATTGCGCTGGTGCCCGGCTACGCGTCGATCGGCGTGGCCGCGCCGCTGCTGGTGCTGGCGGGCCGTCTGCTGCAGGGGTTCTCGGCCGGCGTGGAACTGGGCGGGGTATCGGTCTACCTGGCCGAGATCGCCAAGCCGGGCCAGAAAGGCTTCTACGTGGCGTGGCAGTCGGCCAGCCAGCAGGTGGCGGTGATCTTCGCCGGGCTGCTGGGCGTGATCCTGCACGCCACGCTGGCGCCGGCACAGATGGACAGCTGGGGCTGGCGCGTGCCGTTCCTGGTCGGCTGCCTGATCGTGCCGTTCCTGTTCATGATCCGGCGCTCGCTGGAGGAAACCGAAGCCTTCCGCACCCGCAAGCACCAGCCGACCATGCGCGAGATCTACCGCTCGATGCTCGACAACTGGGGCATCATCCTCGCCGGCTGCATGATGGTGGTGATGACCACGGTGTCGTTCTACATGATCACCGCCTACACGCCGACCTTCGGCAAGACCGTGCTCAAGCTTGGCGACGTGGACAACCTCGTCGTGACGATGTGCGTGGGGCTTTCCAACTTCATCTGGCTGCCCCTGATGGGCGCCGTCTCCGACCGCGTGGGGCGCAAGCCGCTGCTGGTGATCTTCACGATCGCCACCCTGCTCACCGCCTACCCGGCCGTGTCCTGGCTGGTGGCCGAGCCCTCCTTCGGCCACCTGCTGATGGTGGAACTGTGGCTCTCGTTCCTGTACGGCAGCTACAACGGCGCGATGGTGGTCACGCTGGCCGAGGTGATGCCGCCGGCGGTGCGCACGGCGGGCTTCTCGCTGGCCTACAGCCTGGCCACGGCGCTGTTCGGCGGCTTCACGCCGGCCATCTCCACCTACCTGATCCACGAAACCGGCAACAAGGCCGCGCCGGGCCTGTGGCTGACGTTCGCCGCCGCCTGCGGGCTGGTGGCCACGCTGGTCATCTTCCGCACGCGCCGCCTGCAGGGCGCCCTGCGCACCGCCTGATACGTATACGTACCGCCTGATACGTACCGCCTGATACTCGCCGGACCGAGCGCCGCCACAAGATGAAATTTTTGTGGCGGCTTTCGTCATGTGCGTCCGCACATGGCATACTCGCCGTTCGTCCTTGGCGCGCGCTGTGCAGGGAAAGGCCGGTGCCTATCGGTCTCTTTGAGACAATCAATTGGCCCTGTGCGTATCGGACAGGTCATAATCTGGCCTTGTTGCGATGCCGTATCGTGGAGGTCTCCAGCCTTGTGCTGCCCCACCCCGCCCGGCGTGTCGCGTGCGTTACTCTGTTCAACCGTATCAGGAGAAGTTGATGAAGACCGTTGGTGACAAGATCGAATCGTTCCAAATCGTTGGCGTGAAGCCGGGTTTCAACAACCACGAAGAGAATGGCCAGTCGGCTTTCGAAGACATCACCGAGAAGTCGTTCGAAGGCAAGTGGAAGATCATCTACTTCTACCCGAAGGACTTCACCTTCGTCTGCCCGACCGAAATCGTGGCCTTCGCCAAGCTGAACGACGACTTCGCCGATCGCGACGCGATCGTGCTGGGCGGCTCGACCGACAACGAGTTCGTGAAGCTGGCATGGCGCCGTGAACACAAGGACCTGAACAAGCTGAACCAGTGGCAATTCGCCGACGTGACCGGCTCGCTGGTGGACCAGCTGGGCGTGCGTGACAAGGCTGCCGGCGTGGCCCTGCGCGCCACGTTCATCGTCGATCCGGACAACGTGATCCAACACGTGTCGGTGAACAACCTGAACGTCGGCCGTAGCCCGGACGAAGTCCTGCGTATTCTGGACGGTCTGCAAACGGACGAGCTGTGCCCGTGCAACCGCGCTGTCGGCGGCGCCACGCTGTAATTTGTTTGACCTGCCAACCGCCCTGCCCGGGCGGACCGGCGCGCGCGGAAGTGGCCGATACGGCGCTTCCGCGTCAAAGCCCGCAAATGCGGGTTTTTTGAGCCCTGGACGATAGGAGAAATAAATGGAATTCCTCAGCACGATTAAGAACCTGATTCCCGACTACGCGAAGGACATCCGCCTGAATGTGGATGGCACGATCGCGCGCTCGTCGCTGGAAGGCAATGACGCCGTCGGCGTGGCACTCGCCGCCGCCTTCGCCGCCAAGAGCAAGATCATCGTCGATGCCATCCGCAATGCGAACGTGCTGTCGCCCGAGGAAGTCACCGCCGCCCAGACGGCTGCGGCGCTGATGGGCATGAACAATGTCTGGTATCCGTACATCGAGATGGCCGAGGACCCGGACCTGTCGAGCCAGCCCGCCGGCCTGCGCATGAACGCCTACGCTACCCATGGTGGCGTGGACAAGCGCCGCTTCGAGATGTACGCACTGGCCGCGTCGATCATCGGCAAGTGCCATTTCTGCGTGAAGTCGCACTATCAGTTGCTGAAGACCGAGCAAGGCATGAGCGCGCAGCAGTTGCGCGACGTGGGCCGCATCGCCGCCGTGATCGGGGCTGCCGCCAACGTCATCGCCGCCGAATAAGGCTTGCCGGGCAAACATTGCCCGCCTGGTCGGGAAGACCTGCCGGAACACCTGCCGCCACCGCAAGGGGCGGCAGGTTTTTTTTTCGATGTCAATACGCTGGGCGGCATGTTGTCTGACACGCAAACGGGCAATCGGGAACCATGCACTTGTGCCTCGACCGGCCTACAATCCACGCAAGGACACGGATACCAGAGGCCATGAGTACCTTGCCTTCGCATACTTCCCCCCGTTTTCGCTTCCGCCTGGCGGCGGCGTACGACTGGGGCGACATCGCAGCGGTCACGCAGCAAGCCTATGGGCAATACGAACTTGCGATCATGGAAGATTGCCGCGCCTCGTTCCAGCGCGGAATGCAGTCCGTGCTGGCCGCCAAGGACAATCCCGATATGGAATGGTGGGTCGCCGAGAGCGACCACGGCATCAGCGGCGCTGTGCTGTTCTGCCATCCGGGCGCCACGCTGCCCGCGCTGGACGACAGCACTGTCACGCTGACGCAGCCCGAGGCGCGGCTGCTGTCCGTGAGCCCGCAGGCGCGTGGCCAGGGGCTGGGGCATCGGTTGATGCAGATCTGCATCGAGCGGGCGCGCGACATCGGCGCCAATACGCTGGTGGTGCGCACCATGCCCGAGATGGCCTCCGCCAACAAGCTGTGCCAGCAGATGGGCTTCCAGAAGCGGACCGAAGCCGGCGCACGCAGCGGTGCCATGGCGCGCCTGAACGACTACACCTTCGCGATCCTGCCCGAGGACGCACCGCCCCCCGTCTGACCGCGCAGTTTCTTCAATCCTGGGCGTCGCCAGTCTTGCGGTAGATCAGCACCGCGGCCTGCGCGACGATGCCCTCTTCGCGCCCTTCGAAACCCAGCTTCTCGTTGGTCTTCGCCTTCACGTTGCAACGCGTGACGGGCAGGCCAAGGTCTTCCGCGAGATTCGCCACCATGCCGCCGATATGCGGCGCCAGTTTTGGCCTTTGTGCGATGACCGTGGCATCCACGTTGCCGATCTCGAAACCGGCCTCGCGCACCCGCCGGGCCGCCTCGCGCAACAGCACGCGGCTGTCGGCACCGGCGAAATTCGGGTCCGTATCGGGAAAATGCCGGCCGATGTCGCCCAATGCGGCGGCACCGAACAGCGCGTCGGTCACGGCGTGCAGCAGTGCATCGGCATCGGAATGGCCGAGCAGGCCACGGTCATGCGGAATGTCCACGCCACCCAGGATCAGCTTGCGGCCCGGCACCAGGGCGTGTACGTCATAGCCCTGGCCAATGCGGATATCGAACGGATTCAATGCGACTCCTCTGAAAAATGCTTAACGGTCGGCCGGCGGGGCTGCCGGCGCGAGCAGGATGTCCGCCAGCGCGAAATCCTCGGGGTACGTGACCTTGAAATTGCGCAGCGAGCCGTTGACCAGGCGCGGATGCAGGCCCAGGCGCTCGATGGCGCTGGCCTCGTCGGTCACCACGGCGCCGGCGGCCAGCGCCTCCTGCAGCGCCTGGCGCAGTACACCCACGCGGAACATCTGCGGCGTCTGGGCCTGCCAGAGGCCCTCGCGCGGCACCGTGGAGCCGATCCGCACGCCAACCTGGGTGCCTGCGTCCGCCCGCTTGAGCGTATCGGGCACCGGCACCGCCAGAATGCCGCCGATGGCCGCATCGGCCTCGTCGTCGGCCTCCACGGCGCGGATCAGCGTGTCGATCATGGCCGGGGTCAGCCCCGGGCGGGCGGCGTCGTGCACGAGCACCCAGTCGCTGTCCGTGGCGCCCAGCTGGGCCAGGTGATGCAGGCCGGCCAGCACCGAGGCATGGCGCGTGGCGCCGCCCACGAAGGCGGTATCGAAGCGCAGCCCCGCGAACGCCTCCGCGCCGAAGCGGGATTCCAGCGGCATGTCGTCCGGCGCCAGCACCAGCGCGGTGGCGCTGATGCGCTCGCAGGCGGAAAAGGCGGCCAGCGCGTGCCAGATCATCGGGTGGCCGGCCACGGTCTGGTATTGCTTGGCGACGTGGCCGCCGGCGCGGCTGCCGGTACCGGCACAGGGAATGAGGGCGAAGCGGCGAGCAGACACAGGATCGTGGGGCGAAGTCAGAATAAGACGGGCGGCGGACCGGCCGGTGCGCATTCTATAATACGGCCCTTGTCCACCGCCACGGAGATCCTTCCGGGGCCGGACCATGATGACGCACCCCCGCCCGCACTGCCGGCGGGGCGCCGTCGTTTCGATCGCCCTTGCTGCCAATGCCTGACATCCACGCTGTCACATCCTTCGCCAACCTGTCGCTGGTCAAGCCCGGCATGCGTCACGCGATTGCCGGCCTGACCGGCTCCGCCGACGCCCTGCTGGTGGCCGCCTACGCGCGCCAACACCAGGGCGCGCTGCCGATGCTGGCGGTGATGTGCGCCAACGCCACCGACGCCCAGCGCCTGGCCGAGGAAATCCCGTGGTTCGCGCCCGAATTGCGCGTGCGGCTGCTGCCAGACTGGGAAACGCTGCCCTACGACAGCTTCTCGCCGCACCAGGACCTGGTATCCGAGCGGCTGGCCACGCTGCACGACATCCAGACCGGCCAGTGCGACGTGATGCTGGTACCCGCCTCCACCGCGCTCTACCGGCTGGCGCCGCCGGCCTTCCTGGCCGCGTACACCTTCTTCTTCAAGCAGGGCGAGAAACTCGACGAAAGCGCGCTCAAGGCCCAGTTCACGCTGGCCGGCTACGAGCACGTCAGCGCGGTAATGCGCCCCGGCGAGTACAGCGTGCGCGGCGGGCTGATCGACCTGTTCCCGATGGGCTCGGCCCTGCCGTACCGGATCGACCTGTTCGGGGACGAGATCGAGACCATCCGCGCGTTCGACCCGGACACCCAGCGCAGCCTGTACCCGGTGAAGGAAGTGCGCCTGCTGCCGGGACGCGAGTTCCCGCTCGACGAAGCCGCCCGCACCGCCTTCCGCGGCCGCTGGCGCGAGGTGTTCGAGGGAGATCCGACCAAATCGCCGATCTACAAGGACATTGGCAACGGCGTGCCGTCTGCCGGTATCGAGTACTACCTGCCGCTGTTCTTCGAGGAGAGCGCCACCCTGTTCGACTACCTGCCCGCCGGCACGCAGCTGGCCTTCGCGGGCAATATCGACGAGGCGATCCGCCGTTTCTGGGCCGATACCACCCAGCGCTACACCTTCATGCGGCACGACCGCGAACGCCCGCTGCTGCCGCCGGCCGACCTGTTCCTGTCCGAGGAGCAGTTCTTCGTGGCCGCCAAGCCGCTGCCGCGCGTGGTGCTGCAGCGCGAGGCCACGGCCGAGCAGAGTCCGTTCTCGGCCGCCCTGCCCGATGTCTCGGTCAACCGGCGCGCCGAAGACCCCTTGGTCAACCTCGAAGCCCTGCTGCTGAACAAGGCCACGCGCGTGCTGATGTGCGCCGACTCTGCCGGCCGGCGCGAGACGCTGATGCAGCTCTTCGCCGAGAGCAGCCTGCGCCCGCAGCCCGTGGATGACTTCGCCGCCTATCTGGCCGGCGACGCGCATTTCTCGATCGCCGTGGCGCCGTTGCAAAGCGGCTTTGCGCTGCCGCAGGCGCAACTGGCCTTCGTGACCGAGGCCGAACTCTACGCCGGCACCGCGCGCCGCACGGGCCGCCGCAAGCAGGAGCAGGCCAGCGCCGTCGATTCGATGGTGCGCGACCTCGCCGAACTGAAGATCGGCGACCCCGTGGTGCATAGCGAGCACGGCATCGGCCGCTATCAGGGGCTGGTGACGATGGACCTGGGCCAGGGCGAGGAAGAATTCCTGCACCTGGACTACGACAAGGGCAGCAAGCTGTACGTGCCGGTGCACCAGCTGCATGTGATCTCGCGCTACTCGGGCGCCGATCCGGAGTCCGCGCCGCTGCACCACCTGGGCTCGGGCCAGTGGGACAAGGCCAAGCGCCGCGCCGCGCAGCAGATCCGCGACACCGCCGCCGAACTGCTCAACCTGTACGCGCGGCGCGCTTTGCGCCAGGGCTTTGCCTTCCCGCTACAGCCCAAGGACTACGAGACCTTCGCCGAAAGCTTCGGTTTCGAGGAGACCCCGGATCAGGCCGCCGCCATCGCCGCCGTGATCGCTGACATGACCTCGGGCAAGCCGATGGACCGGCTGGTCTGCGGCGACGTAGGTTTCGGCAAGACCGAGGTGGCCCTGCGCGCCGCCTTCGTCGCCGTGCTGGGCGGCAAGCAGGTGGCCATGCTCGCGCCGACCACGCTGCTGGCGGAGCAGCACTTCCAGACGCTGTCCGACCGCTTTGCCGAATGGCCCGTGCGCATCGTGGAGCTGTCGCGCTTCAAGACCAGGAAGGAGATCGACGCGGCCATCAAGCAGATCAACGAGGGCACCGTCGATATCGTCATCGGCACGCACAAGCTGCTCTCCGACGACGTGAAGTTCCAGCGCCTGGGCCTGGTCATCATCGACGAGGAACACCGCTTCGGCGTGCGCCAGAAAGAGGCGCTCAAGACACTTCGTGCCGAGGTGGACGTGCTGACGCTTACCGCTACCCCCATCCCGCGCACGCTGGGCATGGCGCTGGAGGGCCTGCGCGACTTCTCGGTCATCGCCACGGCGCCGCAGAAGCGGCTGGCGATCAAGACCTTCGTGCGGCGCGAGGAAGACGGCGTGATCCGCGAGGCCATCCTGCGCGAGCTGAAGCGCGGCGGGCAGGTCTACTTCCTTCATAACGAGGTCGAGACCATCGAGAACAAGCGCGCCCGGCTGATGGAACTGGTGCCCGAGGCGCGTATCGCCGTGGCCCATGGCCAGATGCACGAGCGCGAGCTGGAGCGCGTGATGCGCGACTTCGTGGCGCGGCGCGACAACATCCTGCTCTGCACCACGATCATCGAGACCGGCATCGACGTGCCGACCGCCAACACCATCCTGATCCACCGCGCCGACAAGTTCGGCCTGGCCCAGTTGCACCAGCTGCGGGGCCGCGTGGGCCGCTCGCACCACCAGGCCTATGCCTACATGCTGGTGCATGACGTGGACGGCCTGACCAAGCTGGCACAGCGCCGGCTGGAGGCGATCCAGCAGATGGAGGAACTCGGCTCCGGCTTCTACCTTGCCATGCACGACCTGGAAATCCGCGGCGCGGGCGAGGTGCTGGGCGACAAGCAATCGGGCGAAATCCACGAAATCGGCTTCCAGCTGTACACGGACATGCTCAACGCCGCCGTGAAGGCGCTCAAGGCTGGCAAGGAGCCGGACCTGATGGCGCCGCTGCAGGTGACCACCGAGATCAACCTCGGCACGCCGGCGCTGCTGCCGAACGACTATTGCGCCGATGTGCACGAACGCCTGTCGCTCTACAAGCGGCTGGCCAATTGCGAGACGGCCGAGAGCGTGGACAACATCCAGGAGGAGCTGATCGACCGCTTCGGCCGCCTGCCCCCGCAGGCGCAGGCGCTGGTGGAGACGCACCGGCTGCGCATCGCCGCCGTGCCGCTGGGCGTGCGCAAGATCGATGCGGGCGAGGCCAGCATCAGCATGCAGTTCGTGCCGAACCCGCCGATCGACGCCATCCGCATCATCGACCTCGTGCAGAAGAACCGCCATATCAAGCTGGCCGGACAGGACAAACTGCGCATCGAGGCCAAGATGCCCGATGTGGCCGTGCGCGCCCAGACCATCAAGCACACGCTGCGCCAACTGGCGTGACGGTGTAGCATCGCTTCCTTGACGAATCAATCATCTTTCCGCCCCATGCCTGCCCACGCCAACGCCCAATCTTCCGCCACCGCAGCCAAGCCGCGCGGCAGCGCGCTCGACTGGACCCAGCGGCTGGTGTCTTACGACACCACGTCGCGCCATTCGAATCTCGGCCTGATCGAGGCCGTGCGCGACCACTTCCTGGCCAAGGGGCTGCGGCCGCACCTGAGCTACAACCCGCAGGGCGACAAGGCCAACCTGTTCGTGACCGTGCCGGCGGCCAATGGCGCCACCGACGGCGGCATCGTGCTGTCCGGCCACACCGACGTGGTGCCGGTAGACGGCCAGAACTGGACCACCGACCCGTTCAAGCCCGTGATCCGCGACGGCAAGCTTTATGGCCGGGGCACCTGCGACATGAAGGGCTTCATCGGCACCAGCCTGGCGCTGCTGCCAACCATCCTGGAAGCCAGGCTGCGCGAGCCGGTGCACTACGCGCTGTCGTTCGACGAGGAGATTGGCTGCATGGGCGCGCCTTATCTTCTGGCCGAATTGCGAGACCGCGGCGTGCGGCCGGGCGGCTGCATCGTCGGCGAGCCGACCAGCATGCGCGTGATCGTGGCGCACAAGGGCATCAACGCCTACCGCTGCTGCGTGAAGGGCCAGGCCGCGCATTCGTCGCTGACGCCGAAGGGCGTGAACGCCATCGAATACGCGGCGCGGCTGATCTGCTTCATCCGCGACATCGCCGATGAATTCAAGGCCAACGGCCCGTACGACCAGGCCTTCGACGTGCCGTTCACGACGGCCTCCACCGGCACGATCCAGGGTGGCATCGCGCTGAACACCATCCCGGCGCTGTGCGAGTTCGTGTTCGAGTTCCGCAACCTGCCGGGCGTCGATCCCGAGGCGATCTTCGCGCGGATTCAGGAATATGCGAATGGCGTGCTGCTGCCGAAGATGCGCGCCGAGCATGCGGACGCGGGGCTGACGCTGGCGAAGATTGCCGCCGCGCCGTCGCTCGACGCCGCCGAGGCCGACGCCATCACGCAACTGGTTCGCGCGCTGACCGCCGACCGCGACACCAACAAGGTGGCCTATGGCACCGAGGCCGGCCTGTTCCAGCGCGCCGGCATCCCGGCCGTGGTCTGCGGCCCCGGCGACATCCAGCAGGCCCACAAGCCGGACGAATTCGTCGCGCTCGACCAGCTGGAAGCGTGTGAGGCCTTCCTGCACAAGGTGGTGGACAGCCTGCGCGTGGCGGCCTGAGCCGCCTGATTCGTTCGAGCAGGATGGCGGTGCGCTTACAATATCGCCTTCCTCGCTTTGCGCGCTCCGCCCCGACTTCCCCCCTGCCGTCATGCCCCTGATTCTCCAGAGCCTGTCCCCGCTGTCGCCCGCCGATCTCGACGCCATCCGCCCCATCGCCGACGCCTCCGCGTTCACGCTGCGCGCGGCCAACGTCGCGGCCGCCGACGACTGCGCCCCGCTGACGCCCGCGCTGCACAAGGCGCTGGACCAAGCCTGCGGCCCACGTGCCATCGATTGGGCCGTGGTACCGGCCGGGCGCAAATTCTCGGACTTCCGGCTGGTGGCCATGGACATGGACTCGACACTGATCACGATCGAGTGCATCGACGAAATTGCCGATTTTTGCGGGCTGAAGGCCGAGGTTTCGGCCATCACGGAAGCCGCCATGCGCGGCGAGATCACCGATTTCAACGAAAGCCTGCGCCGCCGCGTGGCCCTGCTCAAGGGGCTGGATGCGAGCGTGCTCGACCGCGTCTACGCGGAGCGCCTGCGCCTGTCTCCGGGTGCCGAGCGGATGTTGCAGACGGTGCAGGCGCTTGGCATGCGCACGCTGCTGGTGTCAGGCGGCTTTGTCCACTTCACCGACCAGCTCAAGCCGCGCCTGAAGCTGGACTTCACGCGCGCGAACACGCTGGAAATTGTCGACGGCAAGCTCACCGGGCAGGTGGTCGGCGAAATCGTCAATGCGGACGTCAAGGCACGCACGGTGCGTGAGGTCTGCGAGCAGATCGGCGCCGATGTGTCGCAGGCCATCGTCATGGGCGACGGCTCGAACGACCTGAAGATGATGGCCGTGGCCGGCCTCTCCGTCGCCTTCCGCGCCAAACCGGTGGTGCGCGCGCAGGCCAGCGTGGCGTTCAACCACGTTGGCCTGGACGGCCTGCTGAACCTCTTCCCGCACTAAATCCCCCGCCTCTTGCCCGCCCGGAATCTGGCTCCGGGCGGCGCCCGCATCGCATTTCCCCTAGTTTTTCGTCCCTTTTCGGCGGCCGAACTGTAACGCAACGTATTGATTTCCTTGTGAAAACAAATGCGAATCATTACTATTCGGTATTCCAATCATCCCGATGTCGCTCGCATGCAAGCGTTCGCTGTATTGCTAGGACTGGCGGCAGCGGCGTGCCTGTACCTCGCCGCGCCGAACCAGGTTCTCTTTGTCACCGCCAACGGTGAAGGCCGCGCACCGCTGCCGCCCCGGCTGCTGGGCTGGCTCGGCCCGCTGCTGTCCGTCGCCAGCGCCTGGACCATGAGCGTGCCCGAGGGCTGGCCGGTGGCCATCGCGGCCACGCTGGTCACGTTGACCTGCAGCCTGTCCCTGTGGCCGTTCATCGGCACCTGGGTCCACCATCGCCGCGGGCTGCCCCGCCGGGAAGGGAGCGCAGCATGATGGGCACGAAATGGCTTGCCGGGACACTGCTGGGCCTGCCCCTGGCCATCGCGCTGTGCACGCTGGGCATCCTCTGGCTGCCGGGCGGCTGGCATGGCGGCGTGGTAGCGGCGGTGCTGCTCAGCTTCGTCGGCTGGGTGACGCTGATCAGCCTGAGCCTGCTGTTCCGCACCAGCGCGGCCGCGTGGCTCTGGCTGGGCGGCGCCAACCTGATCTGCTTCGGCCTCCTGTGGGCGCTGCGCCTGACGAACACCATGCCCGCCGCGTCCGCGCTGGCCGGGTCGTGAGGACCTCTCCATGAAACCCAATACCCTCCGCCTCTACCAGACGCTGCATACCTGGGTTGGCCTGATGGCCGGCTGGGCGCTGTTCATCGCCTTCTTCGCGGGCGCCATCACGGTTTTCCACCACGAACTGCATATCTGGCAGAACCCGGCCCGCCTGGAGGGCCATCACGCCGCCGAGGTGCACGTGGATGGCCCGGCCGTCGACGCCTTCGTCCAGAAACTGGTGGCCGTACATCCGGATGCCGCCGCCAGCGTCTACGTGTCGCTGCCGAGCAAGGAAGAGCCGGACTTCAACGCCTACTGGCAGGACAAGACCGGCGCGTGGCACACCATGAACGGCACGGCCCTGAACGGCGACGCCGCCGCGCAGCGCGACACCTCGCTCGACCGCGTCACCGGGGAGCTGTCGGCGTTCCTGAACTCGCTCCACTACTCGCTCGGTCTGGGCCTGAACGGCACGTATTTCATGGGCGTGATCTCCGTGCTGTACGGGCTGGCGCTGGTGTCCGGCGTGCTGCTGCACCTGCCGCGTCTCAAGAAGGACCTGTTTGCAGTGCGGCCGGGCCGCAACCTGAAACGGTTCTGGATGGACGCGCACAATGTGGTCGGCCTGTTCAGCCTGCCGTTCCACATGGTGTTTGCGGTGACGGGCGCGTTCCTGTGCCTGTCCCTGGTCATGGTGATGGTGTTCAACCTGCTCACCTTCAACGGCAAGCTGATGGAACAGGTGCCCACCGCGATCGCGGCCACGCCCGAGATGACGGCAGCCGGCCGGGCTTCGCCGACCATGCCGGCGGCGCAACTGCTGGCCATCGCGCGCGAGCACGCCGGCGAGCGCTTCACGCCGGAGGCCATCCGCTTCCAGCGCTATGGCGATGCCAATGCCGTGGCGGAAGTGCGGGGGGACAGCGAGCGGGCGCTGGGCAATGGCGGCTCCGTGGGCATCCACGCGGCGGCCAACGAGCCGAACGCCGGCAAGCTGATCGCCAACCAGACCCCCGGCGCACGCGACACCAATCACACGCTGTATAGCGGCATCTTCGCGCTGCACTACGGCACCTACGGCGACCTGCCCGTGCGGATCGTCTACCTGCTGGCGGGCCTGGCGGGTGCGTTCCTGTTCTACTCGGGCAACCTGCTGTGGATCGCGTCGCGCCGCAAGACGCGCCAGGCCGAGCAGCCGCGCGTGCATCGCCTGCTGGCGCAGGCCACGGTGGGCGTGTGCATCGGCACCTGTATCGGCGTGGCGCTGTGCTTTCCGGCCGCGCTGCTGTGGCCCGAGCGCGCCGTGAGCTATGTGTTCTGGCCGGTGTTCCTGCTGGCGGTGGGCTGGTCGCTGGTGCGTCAGCCGGTGCGGGCGGCTGTCGAGCTGCTCTATGTGGCGGCGCTGGCCTCGCTGACCGTGCCGCTCGCCAATGCCCTGCTGACCGGCGACCACTTCATCGTGGCCGCCCTGCACGGGCGCTGGGGCGTGGCGGGCTTCGATATCGGCGCCATCGCACTGGCGGTGGGCTACGTGGTGCTGGCCCGTGCCACCCAGCGGCGTGCGCACAACGGCCCGGCGGAATCGGTCTGGGCGCTGCGCCCGGCCACGTCCGAGCAGGCCGCGCAACCGGCCCTGCGCAAGGCCGACGCGTCTTGATGTTCCAGCGTCTCTCTCCATCGGGGAGAGACGCCTTTTCTGCCTTTCCCTCAACGCAAGTGCTGTTCCATCGCCTGCTTCAAGTCTGCGATCAGGTCGCGCGAGTCTTCCAGGCCGATGTAGAGCCGCACCAGTTCCCCCGCATTCTCCCAGCCAGCCGGCGGCCACGTGCCCGCCGGACGCATGGTGTCCACGTGGTACGGCACGGCCAGGCTGTGCGCCCCGCCCCACGACCAGCCAATCGCATACAGCTTCAGGGCCTCGACGAAGGCGTCCACCTGCTCGCGCCCAAAACGGCTGTGCAGGATGATCGAGAACAGCCCGCTCGCACCGGTGAAGTCGCGCCGCCATTCGGCATGGCCGGGGCAATCGGGCAGCGCGGGATGGAGCACGCGCGTCACCTCGGGCCGCTTGGTCAGCCATTCGGCAATCTCGCGCGCGGACCGGTCATGCGCGGCCAGGCGCACGGGCATGCTTGCCATGCCGCGCAGGACCAGGAAGCAGTCATCGGCGGACACGCCCCAGCCCATCACCATGCGCGTGCGCTTGAGGCGGTTGTGGACCGATTCATCGGCCGTGATCACGGCGCCCATCAGCACGTCGCTGCCACCCGACTGGTACTTGGTCAGCGCCTGCACCGAGATGTCGATGCCCTTCGCGAACGGCTGGAAGTAGACGCCCGCCGACCAGGTATTGTCGATGGCGGTCAGCACGCCGCGTACCTTGGCGGCCGCCACGATGGCCTCGGTATCGGGCACTTCCATCGTCACCGAGCCCGGCGCTTCGAGCCAGATCAGCTTGGTGTTGGGCTGGATCATCGACGCGATGCTGGCACCCGCCATCGGATGGTAGTAGCGCACGCTCACGCCGAATTCGCGGGCAAGCCATTCGCCATGGTCGCGATTGGGGCCGTAGACGTTGTCCGGCACGAGCACGTCGTCGCCGGATTTCAGGAACGCGAAATAGACCAGCGAGATGGCGCCCATGCCGGACGGCAGCAGCAGCGTCTGCCGGCCCCCTTCGATCTGGGCGAGCTGCTGGCACAGCGCCTCGCTGGTGGGCGTGGCGTGCAAGCCGTAGCGCCAGTAGGTCTTCGTGGGGTCGCCATAGGCGCGCAATTCGTCCAGATTGCGAAACACCACGGTCGAGCCGCGATAGGTCGGCGTGGAAAACGAGTCGAAGCCCGGCGCGATGTCGAGTTCGGGCTGGACAGCCAGCGTCTGGAGGTAGCGGGAGGCGTCGGAATGGGAACGGTCGGACACGGCGAAATCCTCGTTTGCGGAAGGTCGGATCAGGCGTCCGAGCTTACCAGCAAATGCCGGGGTGGCCGAGAGGCCACCGTCACCGCGTCTGATCTGGCTCAGCGCGAGTTGCCGATCGAGATCGAGGACTTCGGCACAGGCGGCGCATAGGTGACGCCGCTGCTGGGCCGCATGTCGAATGGCGGAATAACGAGGTAGCCGCCAAGCGGGCGGATGAAGAACGGCAGCACGATAGCCGGGTTGAAGGCGTCGGTCCAGGTGCCGCGCACCGCACCGTTCTGGTCGATGCGGCCTTCCCAGTTGCCCGAGACGCGCGTGCCGTCATCGGACTCTTCCATCAGGAAAGCGCCTTCGTTCCATTCGCCGGACAGCAGGCGCACACCGCCCTTGCCGTCGCCGGAGGCGTACTCGCCCTGCAGGCTGTCGCGGGTATCGGTCTTGGGGCCGACGCGCAGCCGCACTTGTTTGTCGCCGACATTGCCGACGTAGACCGGGAACTTCGCGTACTCGGAGCGCGGCGCCAGCGAGCCGACCGGGCCCGAGGACAGCGACGTCCCGCGCCGGGCTTCCCCAGCGCGGATGGCGTCGTTGATGCCGAGACTGCCCTGCCCGCCCTGCCCACCCGTTGACAACGACTCGCTGCCAGCCGCCTGGGCGGCCAGCGGAACGAACACCGCGAACGCGGCAACAACGGTCAGGCGGAAAGGCATCGGACGCAGCAAGGCAAACCCCGGATCAGGACTCAGATACGCTCAAAGATAGCAGCAATGCCCTGGCCACCGCCAATGCACATCGTCACAAGCGCATAGCGGCCCTGCACGCGTTGCAGTTCGTGCACAGCCTTGACCGTAATCAGCGCGCCCGTCGCACCAATCGGATGGCCCAGCGAGATCCCCGAGCCGTTCGGGTTGACCTTGGCCGGATCGAGGCCGAGCGCCTTGGTCACCGCGCACGCCTGGGCGGCGAAGGCCTCGTTGGCCTCGATCACATCGAGATCCTTGACCGACAGGCCGGCGCGCTCGAGCGCAATCTTCGTGGCCGGCACCGGGCCGATACCCATGGTCTTCGGGTCCACGCCGGCGTGGCCGTAGGACACCAGGCGCGCCAGCGGCTTCAGGCCACGGCGCTCGGCTTCGGCGCGCTCCATCAGCACCACCGCGGCCGCCGCGTCGTTCAGGCCCGAGGCATTGCCCGCCGTCACCGTGCCGTTTTCCTTGACGAAGACCGGCTTGAGCTTGGTCATGTCGTCCATCGTGGCGTCGTGGCGCACGTGCTCGTCGGTGTCGAACACGACATCACCCTTGCGGGACTTCAGCGTGACCGGAACGATCTGGTCCTTGAAATGACCGGCCTTGATGGCGGCCGACGCGCGGCGGTGCGACTCCAGCGCGGCCTCGTCCTGCTGGGCGCGCGAGATGTCGTACTCCTTGGCCACGTTCTCGGCCGTCACGCCCATGTGGATGGCGTGGAACGGGTCGTGCAGCGCGCCGAGCATCATGTCGACGAGCTTGGCATCGCCCATGCGCGCGCCCCAGCGCGCCATCGGCGCCAGGTACGGCGCGCGGCTCATGCTCTCCGCGCCGCCGCCGATCGCCACGTTGGCATCGCCGAGCAGGATGGTCTGGGCGGCGCTGACGATGGCCTGGAGGCCCGAACCGCAGAGACGGTTCACAGTCAGTGCGGGGGCGTTGATCGACACCCCGCCGTTCACGGCCGCCACGCGGCCCAGGTACATGTCTTTAGGTTCGGTCTGGATCACATTGCCGAATACCACGTGGCCGACGTCGTCGCCGGACACATTGGCGCGGGCCAGCGCCTCGCGCACGACCAGCGCGCCCAGATCGGTCGGGGCCAGGTCCTTCAGGCTGCCGCCGAAGGTGCCGATTGCGGTGCGCACACCGCTGACAACCACCACTTCACGCGTCATGTCTTGTCTCCATGAGTTCATGTTGCGGCGCACAGTATAGTCCCGGCCACCCTAAAACGAACGACCGTACTTTTACCTAATGTCCCGGACCCGCTGGTGATCTTTAAACCACTTCACCCCACAGGTCGTGGCCATCGGCGCCGGTAATCTTCACGTGGACGAAGTCGCCGGTCTTGTAGCGTTGCGACGGCTTCGCGGCCGGGTCGATGTAGACCAGACCGTCGATCTCGGGCGCATCGGCCGAGGACCGGCCCACGCCGCCATCCTGGTTCACCTCGTCCACCAGCACGCGCAGCGTCTGGCCGACCTTGCGCTGCAGGCGGCGCGCGGAAACTTCCTCGGCCACTTCCATGAAGCGCGCGCGGCGCTCCTCACGCACCTCGTCCGGCAGCGCGCCGGGCAGGTCATTGGCGGTAGCGCCGTCCACGGGCGAATAGGCGAAGCAGCCCACGCGGTCCAGCTCGGCTTCGGCGATGAAGTCGAGCAGTGTCTGGAACTCTTCCTCGGTCTCGCCCGGGAACCCGGCGATGAACGTGCTGCGGATGGTCAGCTCGGGGCAGATCTCGCGCCAGGCGCGGATGCGATCGAGCGTCTTTTCGGCATTGGCCGGGCGCTTCATGCGCTTGAGCACGTCCGGGTGCGCGTGCTGGAGCGGCACGTCGAGGTACGGCAGCACATTGCCCTGCGACATCAGCGGAATAATCTCATCCACGTGCGGGTACGGGTACACGTAGTGCAGGCGCACCCAGGCGCCGTACTGGCTGGCCAGCTCGCCCAGCGCGCCGACCAGTTCGGTCATGCGGGTCTTGAGCGGGCGACCATTCCAGAAGCCGGTGCGGTACTTCACGTCCACGCCATAGGCGCTGGTGTCCTGCGAGATCACCAGCAGTTCCTTGACGCCCGACTTGAACAGGTTTTCGGCCTCCAGCATCACTTCCGCCACCGGGCGCGAGACCAGATCACCGCGCATCGACGGGATGATGCAGAACGAGCAACGGTGATTGCAGCCTTCGGAAATCTTCAGGTAGGCGTAATGCTTGGGCGTGAGCTTGATGCCGGCTGGCGGCACGAGGTCCGTGAACGGATCGTGCGGCTTGGGCAGGTGCGTGTGGACGGCCTGCATGACCTCGCCCAGCGCATGCGGGCCGGTCACGGCCAGCACCTTAGGGTGGACCGACGAGACGATGTCGTGCCCGGCCGCATCCTTCTTGGCGCCCAGGCAACCCGTGACGATGACCTTGCCGTTCTCGGCCAGGGCCTCGCCGATGGCGTCCAGGCTCTCCTGCACGGCTTCGTCGATGAAGCCGCAGGTGTTGACCACGACCAGATCGGCATCGTTATAGGTACCGCTGATCGCGTAGCCTTCGGCGCGCAACTGGGTCAGGATCTGCTCGGAATCCACCAGCGCCTTCGGACAGCCCAGGCTGACAAACCCCACGCGGGGCAAATTGGCTACGCCGGCCACGGAAGCCGTTGATTTTTCGTCACTTTTCACTTGTACTTCCTGACTGCGTCTTGTGGGGGCCGGCCCGAGGCCGAAGGTGGGGCGAATTCTAACCCAGGGCGGGCAATTGGGCGTCATGCGGCCGAAGGGGGAGGCACCTCGCTTCATGACGTTCAATCCGCTCCGCCAGCGCGGCCAGCCGGACGCCTTCAGCCGTCTCGGGGGCAGGATCCATGTCTACGAGGGAGGACACCTCAGCCAGTGCCACCCTATAGGCATTCTCGTCGCAGAAGGGAGCCGTTTTCATATGTTCTTCCAGATTCACCATTGCCGTCGATCACATGATCGTGCCCCGGAGACATCGAAAAAAACATGCGAACAATCTGAAAATCGCCACTCCCCCAAACGACATCGCCGCGCGCACCATATTCCAGGCGCGCGCGGCGATGGGGGGAATCCGGACGACCGGCGGGCCGGCCTGGGGATGTCGTGACTTACTTCTTTTCCTGCTGGTTGAACGGGAACGTGCCGAACATGCTCTTGGCCTGGTTCTGCATCTGTTCCTGCATCTGCACGAACAGGTTCTTGCTCTGCTCGATGTAATTGCTCATCATGCCCTGCATCATCGGGCCCTGCATGTTCATGAACTGCGACCACATGTCCGGGCTGAAGGCCTCGCCCGAGTAGAGGCCCTTCGAGTTCTCGGCGAGCTTGTTCTGGATGTCGATGAACGCCTGGATGTTCTTCTCCAGGTAGGTGCCCATCATGCCCTGCATGGCATGGCCGTAGAAGCGGATGATCTGCGACAGCATGGCGCTCGAGAACATCGGCACACCGCCGGTTTCCTCTTCCAGGATGATCTGCAGCAGGATGCTGCGCGTCAGTTCGTCGCCGGACTTGGCGTCCACGACCTTGAATTCCTCGGAATCCATGACCAGCTGCTTGACGTCCGCGAGTGTGATGTAGGTGCTGGTCTGCGTGTCGTAGAGCCGGCGATTCGGGTATTTCTTGATCAGTCGCTCTGCGCCTTTTTTGGTCGTGGCCATCGGTGCTCTATCCTTTGTCGTCGCTGATGCATGGGGTGCGCATCTGCTGCTGCGCGCTGCTGCACCGCATGCGATGCACTGCGCAATCGGGGGCGCCCGCGCCGCGCTCTAGTTTGGTGCCGGGGGCGCCGCTGACCTGATTCTATGCTCAAGAAAGCACTAAGAAAAGCCACCCCGATTAAGGAAAACCCGCAGCATCGCATGCAAAACGGGCCGTCCTGGCAGCCAGGCGGCCCGTTTTCCGAGGTGCGCCGCGGCACGCTTCCGGCCTGCTGCAGCGCGCTCGGTGCGCCGCATCAAGCCGGCCGCGCGCCGCGCAGCCAGCAGCCGGTCAGCCCATGTGCAGGCCGCCGTTGAGCGAGAAGTCGGCGCCCGTGGAGAAGCCCGATTCGTCCGAAGCCAGCCATGCGCAGATCGACGCGATTTCCTCCGGCAGGCCCAGGCGCTTGACCGGAATCGTCGCCACGATCTTGTCCAGTACGTCCTGGCGGATGGACTTGACCATGTCCGTGGCGATATAGCCCGGCGACACCGTGTTCACCGTCACGCCCTTGGTGGCCACTTCCTGCGCCAGCGCCATGGTGAAACCGTGCAGGCCAGCCTTGGCCGTCGAGTAGTTGGTCTGGCCGAACTGGCCCTTCTGCCCGTTCACCGACGAAATATTGACGATGCGGCCCCAGCCGCGGTCCGCCATGCCGTCGATGACCTGCTTGGTCACGTTGAACAGCGACGTCAGGTTGGTGTCGATCACCGCGTCCCAGTCGGCCCGCGTCATCTTGCGGAACACCACGTCGCGGGTGATACCGGCGTTGTTGATCAGCACGTCCACCTCGCCGACATCGGCCTTGACCTTGTCGAAGGCGGATTTGGTCGAATCCCAGTCGGCCACGTTGCCCTCGGACGCCACGAACTCGAAGCCGAGCGCGCGCTGCTGTTCGAGCCACTTCTCGCGGCGCGGCGAATTCGGGCCGCAGCCCGCCACCACCTTGTAGCCGTCACGGGCCAGGCGCTGGCAAATGGCGGTTCCGATGCCGCCCATGCCGCCGGTCACATATGCAATGCGCTGAGTCATATTCACTCCTGTTGGCTCGCTGATCGATGCAATGGCACCGATCTCTGTTATAGACGCCGGCGGACAAACCCATGTCTCCTGCCGCCGGCTACCCCTCAGTGCAACTCAAATACTCGTTTTCGGCCGGATCGGTCTGACTTAGTTCCGTTCCACAGCCAGCGCCACGCCCATGCCGCCGCCGATGCACAGCGAGGCCAGGCCCTTCTTGGCGTCGCGGCGCTTCATTTCGTGCAGCAGCGTCACCAGGATGCGGCAGCCGGACGCGCCGATCGGATGGCCAATGGCGATGGCGCCGCCGTTGACGTTGATCTTCGACTGGTCCCAGCCCATCTGCTGGTGCACGGCCAGCGCCTGCGCGGCGAAGGCTTCGTTGATTTCCATCAGGTCCAGGTCCTGCACGCCCCAGCCCGCGCGGGACAGGCAGCGCTTGCTGGCCGGCACCGGGCCCATGCCCATCACGGCCGGATCCACGCCGGCATTGGCGTAGGCCTTGATGGTGGCCAGCGGGGTCAGGCCCAATTCCTTGGCCTTAGCGGCCGACATCACCACCACGGCGGCGGCGCCGTCATTGAGGCCCGAGGCGTTGGCGGCCGTCACCGTGCCGGCCTTGTCGAATGCGGGCTTCAGGCCAGACAGGCTGTCCAGCGTGGCGCCCTGGCGCACGAATTCGTCGGTCTTGAACGCCACCGGGTCGCCCTTGCGCTGCGGAATCAGCACCGGCACGATTTCCTCGTCGAAGCGGCCAGCCTTCTGGGCCGCCTCGGCCTTGTTCTGGGAACCCACGGCGAACTCGTCCTGTGCCTCGCGCGTGATGCCGTACTCCTTGGCGACGTTCTCGGCCGTGATGCCCATGTGGTACTGGTTGTACACGTCCCACAGGCCATCGACGATCATCGAGTCGACCAGCTTGGTGTCGCCCATGCGGAAGCCGTCGCGCGAGCCCGGCAGCACGTGCGGCGCGGCGCTCATGTTCTCCATGCCGCCGGCCACGACGATCTCCGCCTCGCCGGCGATGATCGCATTGGCGGCCAGCATCACGGCCTTCAGGCCCGAGCCGCATACCTTGTTGATGGTCATGGCCGGCACCATGTCCGGCAGGCCGGCCTTGCGCGAAGCCTGGCGCGCCGGGTTCTGGCCGGCGGCAGCCGTGAGCACCTGACCCATGATGACCTCGCTCACCTGGTCCGGCTTCACGCCGGCACGCTCGAGCGCGGCCTTGATGACGAGGGCGCCCAGCTCCGGCGCCGGGATCTTGGCCAGCGAGCCGCCAAACTTGCCAACTGCGGTGCGGGCTGCGGAAACGATGACGATGTCGGTCATTTGAAGTCCTTTCGAGAAAGCATGAAGCCAATCGGTACGAAACCCCGGGCCAGTCCCACGGAACCGGCCCCGGCGGAAAACGTTCAGGCGCGCTGCTTGACGTAGCGGCCCGGTGCGGGTTCGATGGCCCGGTAGCGGGCGTTGCCGTAGTCGGCCGGCGCAGCGCGCTTGGCGCCGGCCTGCTTGCCTAGCCAGGTCATCCAGTCCGGCCACCAGCTGCCGGGCTTCTCCTCGGCACCGGCCAGCCATTCCTGGGCCGAGCCGGGCAGCGCCTCGTTGATCCAGTGGCTGCGCTTCTTCTTGGCCGGCGGGTTGATCACGCCGGCGATATGGCCGGACGCGCCGAGCACGAAGCGCAGCTTGTTGTTCAGCAGGCCGGTGGAAGCGTACGCGGACGTCCACGGCACGATGTGGTCCTCGCGCGAGCCATAGATATAGGTAGGCACGTCGATGTCGCCCAGGTCCAGCGGCGCGTTGCAGACGCTCAGCTTGCCGGGCACCTTCAGTTCGTCCTGCAGATACATATGGCGCAGGTACCAGCAGTACCACGGTCCCGGCAGGTTGGTGGCGTCGCCGTTCCAGAACAGCAGGTCGAACGGTACCGGCGTGTTGCCCTTGAGGTAGTTGTCGACCACGTAGTTCCAGACCAGGTCGTTCGGCCGCAGGAACGAGAACGTGTTGGCCAGCTCCACGCCGCGCAGCAGTGCGCACGGGGCCCCGGCGGCGCCGCCGATGGTGGCCTCGCGCAGTTGCACATGCGGTTCGTCGACGAATACATCCAGGATGCCGGTATCGCTGAAGTCCAGCAGCGCGGTCAGCAGCGTCAGGCTGGCCACGGGGCGCTCGCCGCGCGCGGCCAGCACGGCCAGCGCCGTGGCGACGATGGTGCCGCCCACGCAGAAGCCGAGCACGTTGATCTTGTCCTGCCCGCTGATGTCCCGCGCCACCTCGATCGCGCGGATGGCCGCGTGCTCGATGTAGTCGTCCCAGGTGCGCTCGGCCATCGTCGTATCGGGGTTGCGCCAGGACACCAGGAAGACCGTGTGGCCCTGCTCCACCACGTAGCGGACCAGCGAGCTTTCGGGCTGCAGGTCGAGGATGTAGAACTTGTTGATGCACGGCGGCACCAGCAGCAGCGGCCGGGCGTGGACCTTGTCGGTCAGCGGCTTGTACTGGAGCAGCTGGAAGTATTCGTTCTCATAGACCACCGCGCCTTCGGTCACGGCCACGTTGCGGCCCACCTCGAAGGCGGTTTCGTCGGTCTGGGAGATCTTGCCCCGGGTCAGGTCCCCGAGCATGTTGCGCATGCCGGTGCGCAGCGATTCGCCGCCCGATTCGATCAGGCGCTGCTGGGCGTCGGGATTGGTGGCGAGGAAGTTGGCGGGCGACATCGCGTCCACCCACTGCGACACCGCGAAGCGGATGCGCTGGCGGGTCTTGGCGTCGGCCTCCACGGCGTCGGCCAGCTCGGTCATCGTGCGGGCAGTCAGCAGATAGAACGCGGCAGCGTAGCGGTACGGCGCGTTGTTGCGCCAGGCCGCGCTGGCGAAGCGGCGATCGGACAGGCGCTGGCTGGCGGCCCCGGCATCGCCGTTGCCATTGCCGGCTGCGCCGTTCGGCACGGCAGCCGCGCCCATTTCACGCCAGAGTTCGGAGAAATCCTTCAGGTAACGTTCCTGGATCTGGGCCAGCAACGTCGGCGGAATCTTCAGGCCGGCGCCGGCCGGCCCCTGGAATGCGCCCTGGAACGCCTTGGCAAACGCATCGCCGCCGGGAAAGCCCGGGAACGCGCCCGGCACGCCGTTCGGCATGCCTGACGGAAAACCGGGCGGCAACTTGCCGTTGATTTCGGGAGCCCACTGACGGGACCACTCCAGCCATGCAGCTGGATCGAATGGCCCCGGCGCAAACTGAAACGGTTGGGACTTGTCTTCCGCGCTGGAAGCTGCCGCACCTTTGCCGGTCGCCATGATGTATTCGTCTCTCTGCCGTCGTGATGTGAAGACGGGCTCGGGGTAACTGTCTCCCGACCCGCCCCGAATCCGGGTTGCGCCTCTGGGTAATCTGGTCACCCAGACCGGGACGCCGCATCGGCGGCGCCAGGTCATACGCTATGCTTGCCGGCGAAACCCTGGAGAACTTCCTCGGTTCCGATACATTTGAAGGCATTGTTGCCTTGCAATGTAGACGCTGTCAATGCGGAATTCCGCATTGCGAACGCGCGTGCGGGAAACGCATCCCCGACCTACCGGACGGTAAGCCTGACGCGGGTTCGCGGGCAGTCCGGGGGCCGATTCCGGCCGCCACGTGACGGCACCGTACTTTTAACAGAAAGAGATGAACGCCTGATGTATATCGTCGCAATCGGCTGGATCTACGTAGCCCTGATGATGTCGATTACCGAGACGAACCTCGTGGCCGGCGTGGCCACGTTCCTGTGCTACGGCGTGGCGCCGGTATCGATCGTCGTCTACATCATGGGAACGCCCGGCCGGCGGCGCAGGCGCCAGGCGCGCGAGGCCGCCGAACGTGCAACCGAACGTGCAACCGAACGGGCCACCGGGCAGGCCGGGCCAAAGCCCGTGGAGGAAGCGGACGCGTCAGGCCGCTAGCCAGACCAGCGTGGCCATGCGGCCCGTGGTGCGGTCCCGGCGATAGGAATAGAAACGCGCCGCGTCGGCCACGGTGCAGGCATCGCCGCCGTAGACGCGCGTGCAGCCGGCGCGCGCCAGCCGGGTACGGGCCAGCGCGTAGAGGTCGGCCCAATACTTGCCCGGCGCGCCAGGGCGGAATGCCGCCTCGACAGCCGGCCGCTCCGCCTCGCGGGCCTGGGCCAGGAATGCTTCCCGGACCTCGGCGCCCACTTCGAATGCCGATGGGCCGATAGCCGGGCCCAGCCAAGCCAGCCACTCCGAACCAGGGCCGGCCTGCGCGGCCATGCGTGCCAGGGTGGCCTCGATCACGCCGTCGCAGAGCCCGCGCCAGCCGGCATGGGCGGCGCCGACCACCGTGCCCGCCGCATCGCACAGCAACACCGGCAGGCAGTCCGCCGTCATGATCGCGCAGACATGGCCGGGGGTGGTGGCGATGCTGGCGTCGGCACGCGGCACGCCGCCCTCCCCGCTGCCTTCCACCCCGCCCTCCACCCCGCCTTCCACCCCATCGGCGGTCGCCACGGCGCAGCCGTGAACCTGCTCGAGCCAGCGCGGCATGGCAGGCAGATGCGCCGCCAGCCGGCGACGGTTCTCCGCCACCGCGGACGGATCATCCCCCACATGCGTACCGAGATTGAGCCCGCCCGGGCTGCCATCGGCCAGCCCGTAGGGGCCGACGCTCACGCCGCCCTGGCGGGTCGTGGACAGCGCCCGCACGCGGGCCGGCGCCGGCCAGTCCGGCACGATCCAGCCGGATTGCCGCTCAATCGTCATCGTCATCCTTCACGTAGATGATCTCGACGTCGTGGTCGTCATCGTCATCGAAGTCGTCATCGTCGTCCTCAAGCTGCCGCGCCGCGTAGCCTTCGAAGTCGAGCGCCTCGATCAGGTCCTGCATGTCCTCGGGCGGCTCGGCCTCCCAGGACACCTTGCGCCCGGTCTCCGGATGCACCAGTCCCAGCTTGTACGCATGCAGTGCCTGGCGCTCGAACGGCACCGGCAGCGTCACGCGGATGGCCGGGCGCTGGCCGCGCTTGGTGGCCTTGTGGTAGACCGGGTCGCCCACCAGCGGATGGCCGATCGACTCGAAATGCACGCGGATCTGGTGCGTGCGGCCGGTTTCGAGCTGGCACATCACCATCGACACCTTGCCGCGCCCCAGCGGCACCGTGCCCAGCGTCTTGAAGTGCGTGCGCGACGGCTTGCCGCTATTGGTATGGACGATGGCCATGCGGGTACGCTCGCGCGGGTCGCGACCGATCGGCGCGTCGATGGTGCCCTCGTCCGGTGTCTCGCCCCAGACCAGCGCAAGGTAGGTACGCTTGACGGTCCGGGCGGCCAGCTGGCGCACGAGGTCGGTCTGCGCGGTGAGCGTACGGGCGACGACCATCAGGCCCGAGGTTTCCTTGTCCAGCCGATGCACGATGCCGGCACGCGGCAGTTGGCGGGCGGCCGGGTCGCGGTGCAGCAGGCCGTTGAGCACCGTGCCGCTCCAGTTACCGGCGGCAGGATGCACGACCAGCCCGGCCGACTTGTTGATGACGAGCAGCGTGGCGTCTTCGAACACCACGTCCAGCGGCACGTCTTCGGCCGTAAAGGCGAGGGACTCCGGCGCGACCTGCGGCTGGATCTCGATCTGCTGGCCCATCTGGACCGAAGCCTTGGCGCGGCTCGGCTCGCCATCCACCCGCACGGCGCCTTCCTCGATCCATTGCTGGATGCGGCTGCGCGAGAATTCACTGAAATGCCGCGCGAGCAGCTTGTCCAGCCGCTCGCCATGTGATGCACTATCCACTTCAAGAGTTAAAGGCGGCTGACCCACGGCGGTGGCCGGCGTGGCCATCACCGCGCCGCCCGCTTCACCGAGATCGCTGACATCGCTGACATCGCCGAGATCGTCATGGAAATCGTCGGCGTCCAGCGGGGAATCGAGATCCGCCGGGGAATCGTTCGCCGGACCGTTTTCGGCCTTAGGGCTTGGGCTATAATGCTTGACGCTATTTTTCATCCGGAACAGGTTGCCCAATGCAATTGCAGAGCATGAAACGCGCGAACTGGCGCGCGAGATTTGGAGCGATTTTGCTCGCAGGCGGCTGCGTCATGCTGTCTGCATGCGGCCTGCTTGGCGACCAGCCCGACGAAACGGCCGGCTGGTCGGCGAACAAATTATATTCGGAAGCCAAGGATGCGCTGGATGGCGGCGACTATACACGCGCCGTCAAGCTCTATGAAAAGCTGGAAGGCCGCTACCCGTTCGGCCGCTACGCCCAGCAGGCGCAGATCGACACCGCGTTCGCCAACTACAAGGATGGCGAGACTGCCGCCGCGCTGGCCGCCGTCGACCGCTTCATCCAGTTGCACCCGAGCCACCCCAACATCGATTACGCCTACTACCTCAAGGGCCTGATCAACTTCAACGACAACCTGGGCTGGCTGGGCCGCTTCTCGGGCCAGGACCTGAGCGAACGCGACCCCAAGGCTGCGCGTGCCGCCTACGACGCTTTCCAGATCCTGATCACGCGCTACCCGGACAGCAAGTACGCGCCGGACGCGACGCTGCGGATGCAGTACATCGTCAACGCGCTGGCCCAGCATGAAGTGCATGCCGCCCGCTATTACTATCGCCGCGGCGCCTACCTGGCGGCCGTGAACCGGGCCCAGCAGGCGCTGAAGGACTACGATGGCGCGCCGGCCAACGAGGAAGCGCTGTACATCATGGTGCGCTCGTACGATTCGCTGGGCATGAAGGATCTGCGCGACGACGCGGCCCGCGTGATGGAGCGCAACTATCCGAACAGCGACTTCGTGAAATACGGCGCGCGCCGGAAAGACAAGGCCTGGTGGGAAGTGTTCTGAGCCCCGCCCGCAGCCAATAAAAAACCCGACGATCCCGTCGGGTTTTTTATTGTGCTTATTCGTCCGCCGGCGCCTGCTCTGACTCCGGTTCTGACTCTGGCCCCGCCTTCCGCAGTCCCTCCAGGAAGCGGATCACGGTGTCTGCCTCCCGGGTGCGCGTGAACGGCGGCAGGCTCTGCCAGATCTGGCGGCCGTAGGGCTTTTCCACGAGCCGGGTGTCGCAGATCGCCAGCACACCCCGGTCGGACTCGGAACGGATCAGCCGCCCCGCGCCTTGCTTCAGCGTGATGACCGCATGCGGCAGCTGGTGCACCGCGAACGGACTGAGGCCCTTTTTCTGCAGCACCTCCATGCGGGCGGCCAGCACCGGGTCGTCGGGCGGGGCGAACGGCAGCTTGTCGATGATGACCAGCGACAGCGCTTCGCCGCGCACATCCACCCCTTCCCAGAAACTCTGGCTGCCGACCAGCACCGCGTTGCCGAGTTGCCGGAAGCGATCCAGCAGTTCGGTCCGGCTCGCCTGCCCCTGCACCAGCAGCGGCAGGTTCAGCCCGCGCTCGGCAAACAGGTCGTACAGCATGTCCGATGCCTTCTGCACCGCGCGCAGCGTGGTACAGAGCAGGAAGGTGCGTCCGCCGGCGGCCTCGATCAGCGGCAATGCCTCATGGACCACCGCCTCGGTGAACTGGGGCGACTGCGGCGCCGGCATGTTGCGCGGCACGTAGAGCAGGCCCTGCTTGGCGTAATCGAACGGGCTCGGCAGCGTCAGCGAGCGGTCCTTGTCCAGACCGAGCTGGGCCGCGTAGTGGGTGAAGTTGCCCTTCACGGACAGCGTGGCCGAGGTGAAGACCCAGGCGCGCGGCTGGCCCTCGCGCTGGCGCGTGAAGATCGGTGCGATGGACAGCGGCGTGCGATGCAGTTGCACGGTGTGCGAGAACACCTCGACCCAGCGCACAGTCTCAGGGCCCAGTGACACGGGTGCCGGCCGCGGCTTTCCATCGTCCCCGCCATCGCCCCCGCCATCGCCCTCCCCACTGGCGTCTGCCGGGGCGGCCGGGGCCGGAGCCGGCGCCACGCGGTCGTCGCGCCAGGCCGCCAGCCGCTGGGCCAGTTCCACCGCCCGGCGGTGGCATTGTTCGAGCGACTCCGCGCGTTCGGCCTGGCTTTCCAGCGCTTCGACGAAATCTGACAGTGCGCTGTCCAGCGCGTCGAGCGTCTCGAAGAACGGCTCGCGCGTGCGCGGGTCGGATTCGATCTGGCCCAGCGCCAGCCGCAGGTTGTCCTTGCCGAAGGCCAGCCGCAGGTCGCGCGCGGCGCGTTCCAGCGGCCCGCCCAGCGCCACCCAGTCCACGGCATCGCGCGCATGGGAAAGCCCTTCCGCCACGGTGTCGCGCGCCAGTTCCAGCAGCTGGCTGGTGGAAAGCGTTTCGCCGAAGAACAGCGTCGCGGTTTCCGGCAACTGGTGGGCTTCGTCAAAGATCACCGTGTTGGCGGCGGGTAGCAATTCGGCCATGCCGGTGTCGCGCAGCACCACATCGGCAAAGAACAGGTGATGGTTCACCACCACCACGTCGGCCTGCTGCGCCTCCTTGCGGGCGCGCATCACAAAGCACTCCTTGTACTGCGGGCACTCGCTGCCGAGGCAGTTGTCGCGCGTGGACGTCACCAGCTGCCAGACCGGTGCGTTCTCGGGCACGGCGGCCAGCTCGGCCTTGTCGCCCGAGGTGGTGGTCTTGGCGAAGCGGCCGATATCACGCAGCCACGCCGCGTCCTGCTTCGACGCCAGACGGCCGTTGGCCTGCGCGCGCTCCAGATGGTAGTGGCACAGGTAGTTGGCGCGCCCCTTGAGCAGCGAGACCGAAATCGGCACGTTCAGCGCCTTGCGCACCGTGGGAATGTCGCGCAGGAACAGCTGGTCCTGGAGGTTCTTGGTGCCCGTGGACAGGATCACCTTGCCACCCCACAGCATGGCCGGGACGAGGTAGGCAAAGGTCTTGCCCGTACCCGTGCCCGCCTCGACGATCACCGAGTCGTTCTGGGCGATGGCGCCCGCCACGGCCTCCGCCATCTTCTGCTGGGACGCGCGCGGCCGGTAGCCGGGAATGCCGGTGGCCAGCGTGCCGGTATCGGCGAAGATCGTCGCCAGCTGCGCCGCCTGCGTGGCTGCCTGATTGGCCGATGCGGCGGCCACCGCCTCGTTCAGCGAAGTGTGGTCGTCCTGCGGCAGCGCTTCAGGGGATGGCGTTTCGGCGGATTCGGGAAGCGCGTCGTCGGTCGGTTCAGACAAAATGGGCTTTCTGCAAAGGCGTGGCGCGCGGGGGGCGCCTGCGGGTATTCAGGCCGGTACGTCCGGCTCGATCTGAAGCTGCAACAGCGTGATGGCGTCCTTGAGCTTGAGCCGGCGCTTCTTGAGCCGGCGCAGTTGCAGTTCGTCGTGGGCGGCGTCCTCGGACAGGTGATCGATCAGGAAATCGAGATCGCGATGCTCGATTTGCAGTTCGATGATCTGCCGCGCCAGTGTGTTGAGATTCTCATCCATGTAGCGGCTCCCCGTGGATCGTCCGGCCGGCGCCGGCAGCCTGCGCTGTCACGCCGGTCAGAACCCGAACGGGCTCGGGGTGGAACCCCCCTGGCCCTGTTTTTTCTTTTCCTCGGCATTGGCGCGGCGCTCGTCGAGGTCCTTCTGGCGTTGGGCGGCGTCCGCCTGCTTCTGCTGGTAGGCGCGCGTGTTTTCCTGTCGCTGGCGGGCCTGGTCGGCGCCCTTCTGGCGCGCCTCGTTCATCTTGGCGTCGAAGTCGGACTGCTTCTGGTTGTACTTCTCGGCGTTGGCGGCGCGCTGGGGCGCGTCGGCGCCCTGCTGGGCGTCGCGCAGCGCCTGTTCCTGCTGCTTGCGGTCGTACGAGGCGCGGCTGGCGGCCTCGTTGGCGGCGCGGCCCGGCTGGCCGGCCTCGTACTCGGCCTGGCGCAGCGCCTGTTCGCGGTCGCGCTCGGCGGCCTTCCAGGCACGTTCGGCATCGCCCACTTCCAGTTCCTTGGCGCGCAGCACGTGGAGTTCATCGCGCTGCACGTCCTTGGCCTGGTCGATGCAGCGGTTCACCAGGAACTTGCTGTAGCAGGCGCGCTCGGCCTCGGCGAAGCGGTAGTTGGTCCACGCGCGGGAGTCGCCAATCGCCTTGCGCTCGGCCTCGAAGTCGCGCGGGGGCGGGTTCCTGGTCTGCGCAAGGGCCGGCGCGGCCAGCAAGCAGGCGGCGCACATTGCGGCAAGGACGGGAGTGGAGACGAGATGGGCCACGGCGGCCGAACGGGGCTTGACGATCATGCCCGAATTCTAGCATCCGGGGGCCTTGTCGGCCCCACCGGCAAACGTTGCAACATGTGTCCGATCCGGGGCCGGGGTGGGGCTGGGGTGGGGCCGAAGCAAGGCTGGCACGGGGCTGGCGGGTCGTGCGGGCGGTGTGTCGCGGAACAGGCACGTGAAAAGCCGTCTTCCCGTCACCGGCAGTGCCCTGCGCTTGTGGCAAAATGCCCCGCTTTCGACCGACTAGTTTCCCGATGTCCAACTTGCCTGCTTCCGTCTCGCAAAAGATTGTGTCGCTCATCGCGGCAGAACTGTCCGTGCAACCGCGCCAGGTGGCGGCGGCCGTCGCGCTGCTGGACGAAGGCGCCACCGTGCCGTTCATCGCCCGCTACCGCAAGGAAGTGACGGACAACCTGGACGATACGCAGCTGCGTAACCTCGAGGAGCGCCTGCTGTACCTGCGCGACATGGAGGACCGCCGCGCGACGATCCTGGCGTCGATCGAGGAACAGGGCAAGATGACAGACGCGCTGCGCGCCGCCATCGAGGCCGCCGACACCAAGCAGACGCTGGAAGACCTGTACCTGCCCTACAAGCCCAAGCGTCGCACGCGCGCCCAGATCGCCCGCGAATGCGGCCTGGAGCCGCTGGCCCAGGCGCTGCTGGCCGATCCCACGCTGGACCCGCAGGCCGAGGCCGCCAAGTTCGTCAACGGCAACCCCACCGCCGACGGCGGCGTGCCCGACGTCAAGGCCGCGCTGGACGGCGCGCGTGACATCCTCTCCGAGCAGTTCGGCGAAACCGCGGAATTGCTAGGCAAGCTGCGCGAGCACCTGTGGAACCGCGGCGTGGTGGCCTCCACGGTAATGGAAGGCAAGGAAGGCGCCGAGGAAGAGAAATTCCGCGATTACTACGCTTATAGCGAGACCATCCGCACCGTGCCATCGCACCGCGCGCTGGCGCTGTTCCGCGGCCGCAACGCGGGCGTGCTGATGGTGAAGCTGGGCCTGGGCGAGGAACAGGACGCGATGGTGCCGCACCCGTGCGAAGGCATGATCGCGCGCCATGTGGGCATCGAGAACCGGAACCGCCCGGCCGACAAATGGCTGGGCGACGTATGCCGCTGGTGCTGGCGCGTGAAGGTGCAGCCGCATATCGAGACCGAACTGCTGACGCAGCTGCGCGAAACCGCCGAGAACGAGGCCATCAAGATCTTCGGCCGCAACCTGCATGAGCTGCTGCTGGCCGCGCCAGCCGGCCCGAAGTCGGTGATGGGGATCGATCCGGGCATCCGCACCGGCTGCAAGATCGCCGTGGTCGACCACACCGGCAAGCTGCTGGACACCGCCACGATCTACCCGCACGAGCCGCGCCGCGACTGGGAAGGCTCGCTGGCCACCCTGGCCCGCCTGGCGAAACAGCACAACGTGGCGCTGGCCTCCATCGGCAACGGCACGGCCAGCCGCGAGACCGACAAGCTGGTGCAGGACCTGATGAAGCGCGCCCCGGAGCTGAAGCTGACCAAGATCGTGGTCAGCGAGGCCGGCGCCTCGGTCTACTCGGCTTCCGAACTGGCCGCCAAGGAATTCCCGGAACTGGACGTGTCGCTGCGCGGCGCCGTGTCGATCGCCCGCCGCCTGCAGGACCCGCTGGCCGAACTGGTGAAGATCGATCCGAAGTCGATTGGCGTGGGCCAGTACCAGCACGATGTGAACCAGCGCGAGCTGGCACGTGCGCTGGACGCCGTGGTGGAAGACTGCGTGAACGCCGTGGGCGTGGACGTGAACACCGCCTCGGCCCCGCTGCTGGCCCGCGTATCGGGCCTGAACACGGTGCTGGCGCGCAATATCGTTGAATTCCGCGATGCCAACGGCGCGTTCCCGAACCGCGATGCGCTCAAGAAGGTGCCGCGCCTGGGCGACAAGACGTTCGAGCAGGCCGCCGGCTTCCTGCGCATCAACACGGGCGACAACCCGCTGGATCGCTCGTCGGTGCACCCGGAAGCCTATCCGGTGGTGCACCGCATTCTGGATCACATCAAGAAGGGCCTGTCCGACGTGATGGGCAACCGCGACGCCCTGCGCGGCGTGACCGCCCAGCAGTTCACCGACGAGACGTTCGGCCTGCCGACCGTGCGTGACATCCTGACCGAACTCGAGAAGCCGGGCCGCGACCCGCGCCCCGAGTTCAAGACCGCGACGTTCCAGGACGGCGTGGAGGACATCAAGCACCTCCAGCCGGGCATGGTGCTCGAAGGCGTGGTGACCAACGTGGCTGCCTTCGGCGCCTTCGTGGACATCGGCGTGCACCAGGACGGGCTGGTCCATATCTCGGCGCTTTCCACCAAGTTCGTGAAGGATGCGCACGAGGTGGTCAAGGCCGGCCAGATCGTCAAGGTCAAGGTGATGGAGGTGGACGTCAAGCGCAACCGCATCGGCCTGACCATGCGTCTGGACGACGAGCCGGGCCAGGCCGCACCGCGCGCCGGTGGCGAGCGGAGCGGCGAGCACCGGGGCGGCCAGCGCCACGGTGGCCATGGCGCTGGCGGTGGTGGCGGCGGCAAGGGGTTCGGCGGCGGCAAGCGCGAACCCGAGGTGGCCGGCGCCATGGCCGCCGCATTCGCCAAGCTCAAGCGCTGATCCACACACCTCGCCCTCGGGCGGCCACCCGGAACACCGGGTCGGCCGCCCCACCCCACCCCTTCACAGCGGATTGATGATGCCGCTCGGCTGCTGGACCCGCGTGGGTCCGATGATGCTGTTGAACAGCAGGTCGCCATCCGGCAGGAACTGCATCAAAGCGTAGAAGCCGTTGCCCCAGATCCCGGTTCCGAGGATGGTCTGGTGCACGGTGGCGCCGGTGTTCCAGTCCAGCCCGGTCACCACCCATCCCCAGCCATTCTGGTAGTACCCGTTGGTGAACACGAGGTTCGACGCCGCGCTGATGGCGGGCACCATCGAGTTCGACGAAATGTCGCTGCGCGCCCAGCTGGAGGCTCACGCATGGGTCAGCGGATCCCACGCGAAGCGCTCGACGCCGATCGGCGATGGCAGCAGCGGCCCCCGGACCAGTGCATCCACGAGCGCACTCGTCCCGCTTCCGGTACTGCCATCCGCCGCGGACACGTTGTTGACGACGAACGCGCCGTAGCCGTTCACCGCGACCGACTGGTCGGTCTGGATCGGATACCCGGCCGGCAAGCCGCAATTCACCGGGATCTGCCCCGCCAGGCGATTGGTGAAGCCGGCGGGAATCTGGTCGCGCCAGAACGCCAGCAGGCTCATGCGCGTGAGCCCGTCGGTGATAACCACGAGTTTGTCGGGATCGGTGCCGAAGCCCATCAGGGTTGGCGTGCTGCCCGAGCCTGAGCCGAACACGGTCGGGAAGGTGTCGCCGCTGGGATAGGGGCTGCTCCATGCGCCGTCCGCCGCATTCTGGGACAGCGTGCTGCCTGTCCAGACGAGTTTTCGCAAGATCTTGTCGGAAACGACATAAATCCCATTGTTCTCGTCGACTGCGGCGGAATTGCTGACGCTCTCGTCCGCGCCGAGCGTGACCGTATGCACCGGCCCCGTGAACGACCGGTCGACAATCGACACGGACCGCGTGCCCAGCACCACCAGCTTGCCGTCATAGGTCAACACCACTCCGGCCACGTTTTCGCCGGACGCAAGGAACGTGGTGGCATTCAGCGAGCGGACCACGCCAATCCCCAGCAGCGGCACGGCCGGCACGTTCAGCGCGAGGGCCAGGATCTGGTTGCCGCTATTGGTATAGAGGACGTTGTTGTTGTCCACCACGCCGTAGGCGCTGGAGATGCCGCCGGTGGGCAGCAACTGCGCCACGATGGCCTGGGCCTGCGCCACCGTGCCGATCGGATTGGTCAGCAGGCCCAGCAAGGTGGTCTGCAGCGTGGCGGTGGCACCCGGCAGGAGCGCCCGCGCCACGGGCGTGAAGGCGTCGTTGGCCACCGAGATATAGGTCACGCCCGTCGGCGACACGCCCCACATGTAGTTGGGCGATGTCGACGCGAAGGTCATGAGGTTGATCGGCCCGTTGGTCGCCTGGGAGAGTTGCAGCGGCGGTGGGGGCGACACGGTGCGGGAGCCGCCGGTCACCGCATACGGGAAGGTATCGCTCTGGGCGGAATCGAAATGCGTGATGGCGTATTGGGGAGCGGCCAGGAACGGGTTGGGCACCGGCGTGCCCGCGCTGGCGAACGAGCCGGCGCCCGTCATCAGGCCGATGGCGACCGCCATCCGACGCCAGTTGCGTAGCGTGCAGAATCTGAACATGAGAGGCTCCCGCGGGCAAAAAGAAACCCGGCCAGCGGGCCCTACACCGCTGGCCGGGTTCTCTTGTATAGGCGATGCGCCGCCCGCGAGCGGTCAGATTTCGACCTTGGTGCCCAACTCCACCACCCGGTTCGCCGGGATAGAGAAGAAGTCAGACGGCTTGGCGCCGTTCTGATGCATCCACGCAAAGAGGCTTTCCCGCCACATCGACATACCCGGCAGCTTGGACGGGATGACCGACTCGCGGGCGATGAAGAACGACGTCTCCATCAGCTCGAACGACATGCCCAGCTTGCGCTGCGCGAGGTCCAGCACGCGCTGCACGTCCGGGGTCTCCTTGAAGCCGTACTCGGACTTGAGGATGAACACGCCGCCGCCGAGGTCCTTGCAGGTCAGGCGATGGTCGTCGTCCACGAACGGGATGTCGCGCGTGACAAAGCTCAGGAACACCACACGCTCGTGCAGCACCCGGTTGTGCTTGAGGTTGTGCAGCAGCGACACCGGCACCGACTCGGTATTGCCGGTCAGGAACACGGCCGTGCCTTCCACGCGGTGCGGCGGGTGCGCCAGCAGGCCGGCGATGAACGGCTCCAGCGGAATGCCGTCTTCCAGGCTGCGCGCGCGCAGCAGCTTGCGGCCGCTGTGCCACGTCATCAGCAGGAAGAACGCCACGCTGCCCATCAGCAGCGGGAACCAGCCGCCCTCGGCCACCTTGAGCAGGTTGGCGGCGAAGAAGGTCAGGTCCACCAGCAGGAAGCCGCCGGCCACCAGGGCCACCAGCACCGGGTTCCACTTCCAGACGCTGCGCATCATGAAGGCCGCCAGGGCCGTGGTGATCAGCATCGTCGTGGTCACGGCAATGCCGTACGCCGCAGCCAGGTTTTCCGACTTCTTGAACGAAACCACCACCGCAATCACCAGCGCCAGCAGGATCCAGTTGATCACCGGCAGGTAGATCTGGCCGATTTCCGCCGCCGAGGTGTAGCGGATGCGCATGCGCGGCACGAAGCCGAGCTGGATCGCCTGGCTGGTCAGCGAGAACGCGCCGGAGATCACTGCCTGCGAGGCAATCACCGTGGCGCAGGTGGCGAGCAGCACCATGGGAATCAGCAGCGGGTCCGGCACCATCAGGTAGAACGGATTGACGGCGGCGGCCGGGTTATTGAGCAGCATCGCGCCCTGGCCGAAGTAGTTCAGCATCAGGCACGGCATGACCAGCAGGAACCAGCCGATGCGGATGGGCCGGGCGCCGAAGTGGCCCATATCCACGTAGAGCGCCTCCGCCCCGGTCAGCACCAGGAACACCGCGCCCAGCACGATGAACGCCTGCAGCGAGTGGTCGATCAGGAAATTGACGCCGTAGAGCGGGTTCACCGCCGCCAGGATGCCAGGCGCCTGGATCAGGTTGTAGATGCCCAGCGCGCCAAGCGTGATGAACCACAGCGTCATGATCGGGCCGAAAAGCTTGCCCACCGTGGCCGTGCCGTGCCGCTGGATCAGGAACAGGGCGGTCAGGATCACCAGCGTGATCGGGATTACGAAGTGCCCCAGCTGCGGCGCGGCAATCTCCAGACCCTCCACGGCCGAGAGCACCGAAATGGCCGGCGTGATGACCGCATCCCCGTAGAACATGCACGCACCGAAGATGCCCATCATCATCAGCATGCGCGCCTTGCGCGAGCGCGGCGTCGCGGTGCGCAGCACCAGCGCCATCAGCGCCAGCACGCCGCCTTCGCCGTCGTTGTCCGCGCGCATGATGAAGACCACGTACTTCAGCGAGACCACGATGATCATCGCCCAGAACAGCAGCGAGATGATGCCCAGCGCCGCTTCCGGCGTGAACGGAATGCCGTGCTCCTTGCTGAAGCACTCCTTGAGCGCGTAGAGCGGGCTGGTGCCGATGTCGCCGAAGACGACGCCGATGGCGGCGATAACGAGGGCCCGGGTACTCGGACTCTCGACGAAATAGTGACTGGTTGTGGATTGAGTCATGGATTTGGGTCTGGTGGACCGGCTCGCGCCTCCCCGGCCATGGTTGGCATCCCAGGCAATGTGACGACCTGGGCACGGGTTCTCTCGCGCAAGCGGCTCCGGCCGCGACGGGGCTTATTGGCCTCTATTGCATTGCACAAACGGGCGCATTCTAGATGAACTGAACTAATACGACCACTGTGGAAGATGCCCATCGTGGGCTGGGTGACCGATCAAGGATGGGAAAGAAGCGGCAGCGGGTCAAGGCGGATTCGGGCGGATGGGGTGCCGAAGGGTGCGCGGCACCGCGCACTGGCGTTGCGGCATGACCACAAAAGAGATCGATACGTTACTTGATGGAGGGCAGTTCAAACACCCAGATAGCGGTCGAGCGCAGCCGGCGCGGCGGCCAGGTCTGCGGCGGGCCCGGCCAGCACCACCTGCCCCTTCTCCAGCACCACCACGCGGTCCGCGTGGGCCAGTACGGCGCGGTAGTTGCGGTCCACCACCACCGAGGCGATGCCGGTGGCCCGCACCGTCTCGATCACATGCCAGATCTCGCGCACGATCTTCGGGGCCAGGCCCTCGGTGGCCTCGTCCAGCACCAGGCAGTCCGGATTGGTCATCAGCGCGCGGCCGATGGAGAGCATCTGCTGCTCCCCGCCCGACAGTTGCTGCCCGCCATGGGACAGCCGCTCCTTGAGCCGGGGAAAGAGGTCCAATACGCGCGTCTCATCCCAGTCCTTGCGGCCGTGGCAGCCTACCCGCGCCGCCATCAGCAAATTCTCCCGGACCGACAAATTCGGAAAAATGCCACGCCCTTCGGGGACGTAGGCGATGCCGAGCCGCGCCACCTCGTGCGGCTGCGCGCGGGACACATCCCGGCCGGCCACGCGGATATCGCCCTCGCGCTGGCGCACATGGCCCAGCAGGGTCCGCAGCAGCGTGCTCTTGCCCATGCCGTTGCGGCCCAGCAGGCCCACGGTCTCGCCCGCGCCCACGTGGAAGTCCACGCCGCGCAGCACGTGGCTGGAGCCGTACCAGGCGTTCACGCCAATGGCGTCGATGATGTCCGGCGATGCGGCGCTCATGCGTGGGCCCCTTCTTCTTCCCCGAGGTAGGCCAGTTGCACCGCCTCGTTGGCGCGGATCGCGGCCGGATCGCCGGTGGCGATGACCGCGCCGTTGACCATCACCGTGATGCGGTCGGCCACGGCGAAGACCGCCTCCATGTCGTGCTCGACCAGCAGGATCGCGTGGCCGTCGCGCAGGCCGCGCAGCAGGTCCAGCATCCGCGCGGATTCCTCGGCGCCCATGCCGGCCAGCGGCTCGTCCAGCAGCAGCGCCACGGGCTGCGTGGCCAGGCACATCGCCACTTCCAGCTGGCGCTTCTGGCCATGGGCAAGCTCGCTGGCCAGCCGCCCGGCGTGCGCGGCCAGGCCGGCGCGCTCCATGGCTTCGTCGGCCAGCGCGCGGCTGGTGCGGCAGGCCTGCGCCGGCTCCCACAGCCGCCAGGCCCGCTGCGCGCGCGATTGCGCCGCCAGGCGGCAGTTCTCGCGCACGGTCAGCGGCAGGAAGATGTTGTTGCGCTGGTAGCTGCGGCCGATACCTTGCCGCGCCAGCCGGGGCTGGCTCCAGCCGGTCACGTCCTCGCCCTGCAGCCGCAGGCGGCCGGTGGACGGCGGCAGTTCGCCGGAGAGCATATTGATCAGGGTCGACTTGCCGGCGCCGTTGGTGCCGATGACCGCGTGGATCTCGTGCAGGCGCAGGGTCAGGTTCACGCTGTCCACGGCGGTCAGCCCGCCGAAGCGGCGCGTCAGGCCCTCGGCCTGCAACACGGGGATGGCTTGCGTCATACGGCCTCCCGGCTGCGGGCATGGCTGTCGGCGGCGGCCTCGCCAGCGTTTCCGGCATCCGCGCCATTGCCGCGTCGGCGCGGCGAACGCTGGCGCAGCACCGCCGGCAAGCTGACCAGCCCGCGCGGCAGCAGCGCCACGGCCAAGATGATGAAACCGCCCATCAGCAGTTGCCAGTGCTTGGTCAGCGTGCTGAACCACTCGGCCAGCAGCACGAACGAGAATGCGCCCAGCACGGCGCCGGCCAGGCTGCCCACGCCGCCCAGGATCACCATCAGCATGGCATTGCCCGACTGGTGCCAGGAGGCGATTTCCGGGTTCACGAAGCCGAACTGGATGGCATAGAGATAGCCCGCCAGCCCCGCGAACACGCCGCCGGCCACGAACGCGCCCAGTTGGTAGCGATAGGTGGCATAGCCGGCCGCCCGCATGCGCTGCTCGTTATGGCGGATGCCGACCAGCGCGTGGCCGAAACGCGAGCGCAGCAGCACCGCCAGCGCCACCACCGTCAGCACCAGCGCCACCAGCACCAGCCAGTAGAAGTTCACCGGGTCGTTGACGGTCAGCGGCCGTTCGCGCAGCAGGCTGAACTCGGGTCGGAAGTAGATATAGGTGCCGTCGCTGCCGCCGGCGATCTTCGTATCATGGAACACGAAATAGACCATCTGGGCGAAGGCCAGCGTGACCATGATGAAGTACACGCCGCGCGTACGCAGTACCAGCGCCCCCACCACCAGCGCCAGCGCCCCCGCCGCGCCCAGCGCGCCCAGCAGCAGCAGCCAGCCATTGCCGGCCCCGCCCTCGGGCGCCAGCATGGCCGTGGCATAGGCCGCCATGGCGAAGTACGCGGCATGGCCCAGGCTCACCAGCCCGGTGTAGCCAATCAGCAGCTGGAGCGAGAGCGCAAAGATCGCCATGATCATCACCTTGCTCAGCAGCTCGATATAGAACTTGTGGCTGTCGGCGGTCAGCAGCAGCGGCGCCGCGGCCAGCACGGCCAGCACGGCCAGCGCCGCGAGCCAGCCCAGCGCGGCCAGCCAGGGCGGCCGGCGCACGTCTTGCAGCGGGGGAGCGGAGAGAGTCGGTTTCATCGATGCAGCACGCAGGTCAGCCGGCCCGGAACAGCCCCTGGGGCTTCCACAGCAGGATCAAGGCCATCAAGACGTAGATCAGCACGCCGGCGGCGTCCTGCCAGAACACCTTGCCGAAGGTATCGACGAAACCGAGCAGCAGCGAGGCCACCAGCGCCCCCTTGACCGACCCGATCCCGCCAATCACCACCACCACGAAGCAGACAATCAGCACCTGCCCGCCCATGCCCGGGTAGACCGACGACACCGGCGCGGCAATCATCCCCGCCAGCACCGCCAGCGCCACGCCCAGCGCGAACACCAGCCGGTACAGCACGTTCACGTTGATGCCGAGCGACTGCACCATCTCGCGGTTGGTGGCCCCGGCGCGGATCATCATGCCCAGCCGGGTGCGGCGGATGACCCAGTACATCGCCGCTGCCACCAGCAGGCAGACGGCCGAGATGAACAGCCGGTAGACCGGATAGGTCATGTCGTTGCCGATCGGCAGCGCGCCGTCGAGCAGGCCGGGAATCGGCACGCCGTGCACGTCATCGCCCACCAGGATGCTGCGCAGCTCCTCGAACACGAGGATCAGGCCGTAGGTCATCAGCACCTGCTGCAGGTGGTCGCGCTGGTAGAGGTAGCTGAAGAACGCCCATTCGAGCACATAGCCAAACGCCACGGCCAGCACGATGCCGAGCGGCAGCGCGATGAACAGGTTGCCGGTGAGACTGGCCAGCGTGAACGCCAGGTAGGCGCCCAGCATGTAGAAGCTGCCATGGGCGAGGTTGATCACGCCCATGATGCCGAAGATCAGCGTCAGCCCGCTGGCGACCAGGAACAGCAGCAGCCCGTACTGCACGCTGTTCAGGCACTGGATGAGAAAGGAAACGATGTCCATGCTGCGCGGGCTGTCCTAATCTAGGAGACGCCGTCTCTTACAGGCGGCAGCCGCGCGCCGGGTCGGCCAGGGCCTTCACCGCCACGCCGCTGACCTTGTTCTCGCGGCCATCCACCTTGCGCAGGTAGAAGTCCTGCACCGGGTTGTGCGCCTTGGAGAGCGTGAACACGCCGCGCGGGCTGTCGACCTTGGCGGCTTCCATGGCCTTGATGACCTCCGGCTTGCGCGACATATCGCCCTTCACGGCATTGGCGCCGGCGGCCAGCAGCTGCGCGGCGTCGTAGCCCTGCACCGCGTACACGTCCGGCTGGAGCTTGTAGGTCTTGGCGTAGTCGGTACGGAAAGTCTTGTCGCGGGCGTTGGTCAGGCCATCGGCATAGTGCAGCGTGGTTTCCAGCCCCTGCGCCGCCGTGCCCTGCGCCTCCAGCGTGCCGTCGGTCAGGAAGCCGGAGCCGTACAGCGGAATCTTGTCCTTGAGCCCGGCCGCCTGCCAGTCCTTGACGAACTTGACCGCTCCGCCGCCAGCGAAGAACACGAACACGGCATCCGGCTTCAGCGAGGCCACCTCGGTGATCAACGCCTGGAACTCCACGTTCGGGAACGGCAGGCTCAGCTCCTTCACCACCTTGCCGCCCTTGGCCTCGAAGGCTTCCTTGAAGCCCTTCACGGACTGCTCGCCCGCCGCGTACTTCCACGTCAGCGTGACCACCTTCTTCATGCCGCGCTCGGCCAGCACCTGCCCCATGGCGTAGCCAGGCTGCCAGTTCGAGAACGAGGTACGGAAGATATTGGCCCCGCACAGCGGCCCGGTGGCCTCATCGGCGCCGGCGTTCGGAATGATCAGCAGCGTGTTGTTTTCCTTGGCCACCTTGACGATGCCCATCTGCACGCCCGAATGCACCGTGCCCACCACCACGTCCACCTGGTCCCGCTTGATCAGCTTGGTGGCGTTCTCGGGGGCCTTGGCCGGGTCCGATTCGTCATCCACCTTGAAGTATTCGATGTCGCGCCCACCCAGCTTGCCGCCCTGCTGCTGCACATACATGCGGAACCCGTTCTCGATGGCCGAGCCCAGCGCCGCGTAGGTGCCCGTGTACGGGAGCATGAAGCCCACCTTGATCTTGGCGCTCGGGGCTGGCTGTGCCGGCTGGGCTGACTGCGCCAGCGCGCTGCCCCCGGTAGCCAGCAGCGTGGCGGAAATCGAAGCGACGAGCGTGGTGTGCAGCGATGAAAACAGCGGCCTGCGCAAAGCGGTGCGTTGCATGGGTTCTCCTCCCCGGGGTCGAATTATTTTAAGGTTGAAGTATGTGCCGTTATAAACGCCGCCGAGGCCGCCGTCAACGCCCCCGCCTGGTCGCGGTGGGGCGAGTGTCCACAGCGCGCGAGTTTAAGCAGCACGGTCTGCGGGGCATATCGATGGATACCCTCGATCTGCGCCATGGTCCCGTACTCGTCATCCTCGCCCTGCACGGCCAGCACGGGGCAGCGGATATGGTCGAGCATCGGGCGCAGGTCCCAGTGGCGGAAATCGGCGTTGAGCCAGATATCGTTCCAGCCCCAGAAGGCGGAATCCACGTGGGCATGGTGGCGCGCCAGCCGGGCGCGCAGGTCGGTGTGGAGGTAGGTCTCGCGCGTGGCGGCGATGCTGCGCACCGAAATGTCTTCCACCATGATGTGGGGCGCGAGCACGGTCAGGCCGTCCACGTCGTCCGGGAAGCTGGCCGCGTGGATCAGAGCGATGGAGCCGCCGTCGCTGTGGCCCAGCAGCCAGGGCTTGCCGTGGCGGCGGCCGGGGCCGATCTCCAGGGCATCGAACAGGGCCGGCAGCGCCTCGCGCGCCTGGCGGTGCATGAAGTCCACGCCCCACTGCTCGTCCAGCGGGCGCGGCGTGGAGCGGCCGTAGCCGTAGCGCGAGAAGACCAGCCCGCGGAAATCGCCCGCCTCGCACAGCTTGCGCGGAAAGTCGCGCCACATGCTGACCGACCCGAGCCCCTCGTGCAGGAAGACCACGAGTGGGCGGTGCCGCCGTCGCGCGCCGATCCACTGGTATTCGATGTCGATAGTGCGGCCGTCGAACGGCACCTTGACCAGCTCGGTGTCCACGGCAGTCTCCATGGCGGCCCCTCAGGCGTGCCGCACGGCGTCTTCACGCTGGCGCAGCCGGAATCGCTGGATCTTGCCCGTGGCGGTCTTGGGCAGTTCGTCCACGCACTCGATCTGGCGCGGATATTTGTAAGGAGCCAGCCGTGACTTGACGAAGGCCTGCAACTCGGCCGCCATGCCGTCGTGCCACTGGTGGCCGGGGCGCATCACCACGAACGCCTTCGGCTTGACCAGTTCGGCGGCATCGGCCACGCCGATCACGGCGGCCTCCAGCACGGCCGGATGCTGGGCCAGTGCCGCCTCCACCTCGAACGGCGAGACGTAGATGCCGCCCACCTTGAGCATGTCGTCGCTGCGGCCGGCGTAGGTGTAATAGCCCGCTTCATCGCGCAGGTACTTGTCGCCGCTGCGGGTCCAGGCGCCGACGAAGGTGTCGCGGCTTTTCTCGCGATTGCACCAGTACATCAGCGCCGCCGATGGCCCTTTTATATAGAGGTCGCCGATTTCGCCCGTGGCGCACGGCTCGCCGCGCTCGTCGAGCAGCTTCAGTTCGTAGCCGGGCACCGGCAGCCCCGTGGTGCCATAGCGGACCTTGCCGGGCTGGTTCGACAGGAAGATGTGGAGCATCTCGGTGGAGCCGATGCCGTCGAGGATGTCGCAGCCGAAGTGGGCCAGGAAGCGGTCGCCGATATCGCGCGGCAGGGCCTCCCCGGCGGAGGTGCAGACGCGCAGCGCCACGGCGGCGCGCGGCGGCAGGTCCGGCGCGGCGAGCAGGCCCGCGAACAGCGTCGGCACGCCGCAGAAGACCGTGGGACGGTGCGTGGTCAGCCGCTGGAACACCGCCTGCGGGGTGGGCCGCTCGGCCATCAGCACGGTCGTGGCGCCCACCGCCAGCGGAAACGTCAGCGCATTGCCCAGCCCGTAGGCGAAGAACAGCTTGGCGGCCGAGAAGACCACGTCGTCCTCGCGCAGGCCGAGCACCTGCCGCGCGTAGAGGTCGGCCGTATGGAACAGGTTGCCGTGCGTATGCACCGTGCCCTTCGGGCGACCCGTGGAGCCGGACGAATAGAGCCAGAACGCCATGTCGTCCGGGCCAGAGGCGATGGCCTGGGCCAGCGGGGGCGCGCTGTCCAGCATCGCGGCCACGGTCGGCAGCCCGGTGCCCTCCCCATAAGGTGCCGCAACAATCACATCGACATGGGCGCCCGCCTTGTCGATGGCAGCCTGCAGGGTCCCGAGCAACGGCGTGGACACCACCACCGCCCGCGCACCGCTATGGTCGAGCATGTAGGCGTAGTCATCCACGGTCAGCAGCGTGTTCACCGCCACCGGCACCACGCCGGCCAGCAGGCAGCCGAGGAAGACAGTCGGGAAATCGATGGTGTCGAGCGCGCACAGCAGCACGCGCTCCTCGCGCCGGAAGCCCGCCTGGCGCAGCGCGCCGGCAAAGCGGCGGCAGCGGTCATCGAGCTGGGCAAAGGTGGTCTCGCCGGTATCGTCGATATAGGCCACCTTGGCGCCACGGCCGGCGGCGAGGTGGCGCGACAACAGGTCATCGGCCGCGTTGTAACGGGCGGGCAGCGCGGCGACAACGGTCTCGGCGCTGGGGGTCGGGGGCGTCATGTCTCCACTCCTCTGGCCGCCCCGGCGATGGTCGGCGGGTGCGGCGGGATCGGCTACAGCGATGGTCTTGTTCTGGATATCTCGGAACCGGCAGTCTTTGCCGCCGATGTCGATGCATTTTATTTCACATCGACTATTATGCAAGCGAGGGTATGCACTATATAACAGTGTGCAGCACCCGCCGACCGGCACTTTGTCGCACGTATAATGCCGCCCTGGCTGGCCTGATCCCGAACTTTTCCCCATGCGTCGCGACCCCGAACCGTCACTGAATGCCGAAGCGAATGCCGAAGCGAACGCCGACAACCGCGCCGCGGAGCGCGACCCCTACCTGACGCACCTCGGGGAGCGCATCCGCTCGCTGCGCGCGGCGCGCGGGATGTCCCGCAAGGATCTTGCGCGTGGCGCGGGGGTGTCCGAACGCTACCTCGCCAATCTGGAAACCGGTACCGGCAACGCCTCCGTGCTGCTGCTGCGCCACGTGGCCGGCGCGCTGGACGTGCCGCTGCCCGTGGTGCTGGCCGAAGTGGATGGCCACGCCGACCCGGCAGGCGGCACGGAGCAGCCCGGCAGCCAGCTCGCCGCCGAGTTCTCGCAGTTGGTGCAATGGCTGGCGCAGCTGCCCGCCGGCGACCTCGCCCGCGTGCGCGAAGCGGCCCGCCACGCCTTGTCCCCGGCGGAATCGCGCGATGCGCGGCATCGCCGCATCGCGCTGATCGGCCTGCGCGGCGCCGGCAAATCCACGCTGGGCCGGGCGCTGGCGGCTGCCGAGGGCCTCCCGTTTGTCGAACTGAACGCGGCGATCGAGCAGGAAGCCGGCGCGAGCCTCTCCGAAATCCACTCGCTCTACGGCCAGGCCGCCTACCGCCGCTACGAGATGCGCGCGCTGGAACGCGTGCTGCGCGAGCACGACTCCATGGTGCTGGCCACGCCGGGCAGCCTGGTCTCGGAGCCGGCCACCTTTAACCTGCTGCTGGCGCGCTGCTACACGGTCTGGGTGCGCACCTCGCCCGAGGAACACATGGCGCGCGTGGTGGCGCAGGGCGACATGCGGCCGATGGAGGGCAACCGCGAGGCCATGACCGACCTGCGCCGCATCCTCCAGGCGCGTACGCCGCTCTACGCGCGCGCCGATGTGTCGATCGACACCAGCGGCCAGGACGCCAACAGCTCACTTCAGGCCCTGCGCGCGCAGATGCCCCATATCGGCTGACCCCGGATAGGGCATCGGGTCTGCATCGGCCCTTGCATCGCTTCCGTTGATGCACTATATTTCATCGCAAAGATGAAAGCACTATAGTGCATCAAGGAGACACGCCCCATGTCGGTCCCGGCCCCGGTTACCTTTGCGCGCCATCCGTCCCAATATCGCCACTGGCTGCTGACCTTTGACGGTCCTGTCGCCACGCTGTCCATGAACGTGGACGAGGAAGGCGGCCTGCGGCCCGGCTACGCGCTGAAGCTGAATTCCTACGATCTTGGCGTCGATATCGAACTGCACGACGCCCTGCAGCGCATCCGCTTCGAGCATCCCGAAGTGCGCACCGTGGTGCTGACCAGCGCCCGCGAGCGCGTTTTCTGCTCGGGCGCCAATATCTTCATGCTCGGCAAGTCCAGCCACGCCTGGAAGGTGAACTTCTGCAAGTTCACCAACGAGACGCGCAACGGCATCGAGGACGCCAGCCGCCACTCCGGCATCAAGTTCATCGCCGCCTGCAACGGCACGACGGCCGGCGGCGGGTACGAACTGGCGCTGGCCTGCGATGAAATCCTGCTGGTGGATGACCGCTCCTCCGCCGTGAGCCTGCCCGAAGTGCCGCTGCTCGGCGTGCTGCCCGGCACCGGCGGCCTGACGCGCGTGACCGACAAGCGCCGCGTGCGCCGCGACCACGCCGACATCTTCTGCCTGACCACCGAGGGCGTGCGCGGCCAGCGCGCCAAGGACTGGAAGCTGGTGGACGATGTCATCAAACCCGCGCGCTTCGCCGAACACGTACGCGAGCGGGCGCAGGCGCTGGCTGCCCTGAGCGACCGCCCTGCCGACGCCAAGGGCGTGACGCTGACGCCGCTCACCCGGCAGGACGACGCCGATGGCTACCGCTACGACACCGTGCGCGTGGAGATCGACACCGCCGCGCGCCGCGCCACGCTGACGGTCTCGGCGCCCGGCGCCGAGCAACCGCGCGACCTCGACGCCATCCTCGCCGCCGGCGCCCAATGGTGGCCGCTCAAGATGGCGCGCGAACTTGACGACGCCATCCTCACGCTGCGCACCAATCACCTCGACATCGGCATGTGGATTCTCAAGACCGAGGGCGATGCGGCCCAGGTGCTGGCCGCCGATACGCTGATGGAAACCCACGCCAGCCAGTGGTTTGTGCGCGAGACCATCGGCATGCTGCGCCGGACGCTGGCGCGGCTGGATGTGTCGTCGCGCAGCCTGTTCGCGCTGATCGAGCCGACCTCCTGCTTCGCCGGCACCCTGTTTGAACTGGCGCTGGCCGCCGATCGCAGCTACATGCTGCAACTGCCGGATGACCCCGAGACCGCGCCACGCCTGATCGCCCATGCGGCCAATTTTGGGCGGTATCCGATGCCGAACGGCCTCTCGCGGCTCGCCGCGCGCTTCTATGAAGATGCCGCCGCCATCGAGGCCGTGCGCGCCCAGGCCGGCCAGCCGCTGGACGGCGCGCAGGCCGAGGCGCTGGGGCTGGTGACGGCCGCGCCGGACGACATCGACTGGGAAGACGAGATCCGCATCGCGCTGGAGGAACGCGCGAGCCTCTCCCCCGACGCCCTCACCGGCCTGGAAGCCAACCTGCGCTTCGGCCCGCGCGAGACCATGGAGACGCGCATTTTCGGCCGGCTCACTGCCTGGCAGAACTGGATTTTCGATCGACCCAACGCCGTGGGCGAGCAAGGCGCGCTCAAGGTGTTCGGCACCGGCAACAAGGCACGTTTCGACTGGGACCGGGTCTGACCGCCCCCTTCGACCGATCGACAAGCAGACCCAAGGAGACCCCGGCCATGAGCATCGACTACAGCCAGAAGATTCCGAACAACGTGAACCTCTCCGATGACCGCGCCCTGCAGCGCGCGCTGGAGCACTGGCAGCCTGCCTTCCTCGACTGGTGGCGCGACATGGGGCCCGATGGCTCGCACAACTACGATGTCTACCTGCGCACGGCGGTCTCGGTGGACCCGTCCGGCTGGGCCCACTTCGACCATGTGAAGATGCCCGACTACCGCTGGGGCATCTTCCTGCAACCTGCCGACGCCGAGCGCAAGATCCACTTCGGCGAGCACAAGGGGCAGCCCGCGTGGCAGGAGGTGCCGGGCGAACACCGCGCCAACCTGCGCCGCATCATCGTCACGCAGGGCGATACCGAGCCGGCGTCCGTGGAGCAGCAGCGCCACCTGGGCCTGACCGCGCCGTCGCTCTACGACCTGCGCAACCTGTTCCAGGTCAATGTGGAGGAAGGCCGCCACCTCTGGGCGATGGTCTACCTGCTGCACCGCCACTTCGGCCGCGACGGCCGCGAGGAAGCCGAGGCGCTGCTGGGCCGCCGCTCGGGCGACGAGGACAACCCGCGCATCCTGGGTGCGTTCAACGAGCGCACGCCGGACTGGCTCTCCTTCTTCATGTTCACCTACTTCACGGACCGCGACGGCAAGTTCCAGCTCTGCGCGCTGGCCGAGTCCGGCTTCGACCCGCTGGCGCGCACCACGCGCTTCATGCTGACCGAGGAAGCCCACCATATGTTCGTGGGCGAGAGCGGCGTGTCCCGCGTGATCCAGCGCACCTGCGAGGTCATGCGCGAGCGCGACATCCAGGACCCGGCCGACGTGCGCGCCGCCGGGGTGATCGACCTGGAAACCATCCAGCGCTACCTGAACTTCCATTACAGCGTGACGATCGACCTGTTTGGCGCCGACCAGTCGTCCAACGCGGCCACGTTCTACAGCGCCGGGCTGAAGGGCCGTTTCGAGGAAGGCAAGCGCGGCGACGACCACGTGCTCAAGGGCGACGTGTACCGGATCCTCGACGTGCGCGACGGCAAGCTGACCGAGCGTGAAGTACCGATGCTGAACGCCCTCAACGAAGTGCTGCGCGACGACTACATCAAGGATTCGGTCGGCGGCGTGGCGCGCTGGAACAAGGTGATCGAGAAGGCCGGCATCCCGTTCCGGCTGACCGTGCCGCACAAGGCGTTCAATCGCAAGATCGGCACCTTCGCCAATGTGCATGTCTCGCCCACCGGCGAGGTGCTGAGCGAGGCTGCCTGGCAGGCCAACGCGGACACCTGGCTGGCCACTGACGCGGACCGCGCCTTCGTGGCCTCGCTGATGGGCCGCGTGGTGGAGCCGGGCCGCTACGCCAACTGGATCGCCCCGCCGGCAGTGGGCGTGAACCGCCAGCCGGTGGACTTCGAATACGTGCGCTTCAACTAGATCACTGGATCACTGGATAAGAGGCAGACATGGGCGCGCCCGACATCATCAAGCAGCACCTGATCGATCCGGAAATCTGCATTCGCTGCAACACCTGCGAAGACACCTGCCCGATCGACGCCATCACCCACGACGACCGCAACTACGTGGTCAAGGCCGAGGTCTGCAACGGCTGCAACGCGTGCCTGTCGCCCTGCCCCACGGGCGCCATCGACAACTGGCGCACGATGCTGCGCGGCGAGGCGTATCCGATCGACGCCCAACTGCTCTGGGATGAGCTGCCGCCCGAGGTGCCGCTGCCCGAGGCCGAGATCGACGCGGCGACGTCCGCCACCGCCACCGCCGCCGAAGCCCTCGCGCAGGCTGCCGGGGGCGGCAAGGCGCCCACCGGCGACGTGCAGGCCGTGGAGACCAGCCGGCACACCTCGCCCAAGGCGCCGTGGTCGGCCGCGCATCCCTATGTCAACCTGCATGGCGTGCGCGCACCGGTGTCGGCCACGGTGGCCGGCAACTACCGACTGACGGCCGAGGACGCATCGAGCGACATCCATCACATCGTGCTGGACTTCGGCAACCAGTTCTTCCCGGTGCTGGAGGGGCAGGCCATCGGCATCGTGCCGCCCGGTACCGATGCGTCAGGCAAGCCGCACTACATCCGCATGTACTCGGTGGCCAGCCCGCGCGACGGCGAGCGCCCCGGCTACAACAACCTCGCGCTGACCGTGAAACGCGTGGAGCAGGACCATGACGGGCAGCCGGTGCGCGGCGTGGCGTCGAATTTCCTGTGCGACCTGGCCAAGGGCGACACGGTGCAGGTCGTCGGCCCCTTCGGTAGTACTTTCCTGATGCCGAACCATCGCGAGGCCAGCGTGATGATGATCTGCACCGGTACCGGCTCCGCGCCGATGCGGGCGATGACCGAGCGCATGCGTCGCAACATGGCTAGTTTCGATGGGCGCCGCCTGCTGTTCTTCGGCGCACGCAACCAGCGCGAATTGCCCTACTTCGGCCCGCTGCTGAAGCTGCCCAAGGACTTCCTCGACATTCACTTCGCATTCTCCCGCGATGCCGAGATGCCGCGCCGCTATGTGCAGGATGCGATACGCGAAGCCGGCCCGCAGGTGGCCGCGCTGCTGGCCGATCCGCATGGCCATGTGTACATCTGCGGCCTGAAGGGGATGGAGGAAGGCGTGCTGGCCGCGTTCGGCGAGGTCTGCGCGGCGGCGGGCCAGTCCTGGCCGGACCTGGAGGCCACGCTGCGCGTCGAGGGCCGGCTTCATATTGAGACGTATTAGGCGCTCCTCGGCCTATGTCACGGCCTTTCCTTCTGAAATGCACCGCCTATAATGTTTCCCAAGAAAGGAGCAAAGGCGATGCAATCTCATCAGATTCCGGAGACCGAGCCCGCCGGCGGCGTGAACCCCGGCGCCACGCTCACCAAGGCCGTGATGCGCGCGGCCGGCTTTCTTGGCATCAGCCAGGCCATCGTGGCCAGCGTGCTGGGCATCAGCACCGCGTCGGTCTCGCGCATGGCGTCCGGCGGCTACGTGCTCGATGCGCACCGCAAGGAGTGGGAATTCGGCGTGCTGTTCGTGCGCCTGTTCCGCTCGCTCGATGCCATCCTCGGCCACGACGAGCAGGCGCGGTTGTGGCTCACCCATGACAACCTCGCGCTCGGCGGCAAGCCGCTCGAGTTGATTCGCACCACCGAAGGGCTCGTACGTGTCGTTCACTACCTGGACGCCACCCGCGGTCGCATCTGAGCGCAAGCCGTTCGCGCTCAAACTGTGGCGGGCGGTGGAGGCCCAGCATGTGGTCTCGACCATGCCCCTGGTGGACAGCCTCGAGGAACAGGCCGTGCTCGAAGCCGTGCTCGACGCCGGCAAGCCTGCCGTGCCCGCCGACGCACGCCACCTTCATTACCTGATCTTCACACCCTTCCGCTATCCGCCCTCTCCCTGGGGCTCGCGCTTTCGCGGCGGGCAAGACCCGGGCGTGTTCTATGGCGCCGACGCCATCCGCACGGCCTGTGCCGAACTGGGCTACTGGCGCTGGCGCTTCTTGCTCGACAGCCCCGCGCTGCCCCGCATCGACGCCCGCGCGCAGACGCTGTTCCAGGTCAGCGTGAAGACCGATGGCGTGGCGCTGGACGCTGCCCCATTCCGCGAAGACCCCCGCTGGATCGACCCGGACGACCACGCGCCCTGCCAGGCCTTTGGCCGTCTGGCGCGCGAAGCCGGGCTGGGCCTGATCCGCTACACCTCCGTGCGCGACCCCGAGCACGGCCCCTGCGCAGCGGTGCTCACGCCACGCGCGTTCGACCAGCCCAACCCACTCGCCACCACCACATGGATGCTGACCGTGCGGCCCGACCGCGTGATCTGGCAACGCGACGACCTGCAGCAGCGCGACAGCTTCGAGTTCGAAGCGACGTTGTGGCAGCGCACAAGCGAAACCCCGAAATCGACCTGAACCGCGCCCCCCTCAAGTGCTCTAACTTGAAGACGGGCGCCGCTTGCACGGTACCCATCAGAAGCCGAGAGACAAAGGTGTTGCATTGCGCAAACGGTTGTCATATACTCTCAGCTTCGACGGACGCGGGGTGGAGCAGTCTGGCAGCTCGTCGGGCTCATAACCCGAAGGTCGCAGGTTCAAATCCTGCCCCCGCAACCAACCGCCGGAACGAACAAGCAGTCACTAGAAAACCCGCCCAATCAGGCGGGTTTTTTGTTTTCTGCCTCCGCTCTTACCTGGCGGTCACCCGGGACTTCACACGGGCCGGGCCGCCGACATCACATCGCAAGGTCAATCCATGGCGGCGGACGCCCGAGGTCCGTAGGGTTCTTCTCACACGCAACGAAAGGAGAACCCAACATGACCATGCGTAGCGCAACATCGATGGCGATCTGGGCGGCCGCTTGCACGGTTTGTGCCGCGCTGGCGGGCGGCGCGGCCCTCGCCCAAGGCAGTGGCGGCAGCGATGCCCAGGCCAAGCCGACGGCCCAGAAGCCGGCCCACGGCGCAAAGGGCCACCGGAACGACCGGCCCGCGCCAGTGAACCTGCCAGACCCCCGCAAGGGCAAGGCGGACATCGTGCCGCCAGACCGCCCCGAGGACTGGGTGCCAGCCGCCGGCCCGGGCGCGGCGGGCGGCGCGAAGGCAACCCAGCGCAAGTAACTACCCTCCCCTAGACAGCGCGATGTGCACCCCAGGACCGCACATCGCGCCCGCAGCGGCCGGGCGGCGCGGTGATACACTTGGCGCCATTCCTCCCGGACGCCCCTCATGAAATTCTGCTCGAACTGTGGTCATGCGGTTGTCCTGCGCGTACCCGAAGGCGACAATCGCCCGCGCAGCGTATGCGACGGCTGCGGCACCATCCACTATGTCAATCCCCGCAACGTCGTGGGCACGATCCCGGTCTGGGAAGACAAGATCCTGATCTGCAAGCGCGCCATCGAGCCCCGCTACGGGTTCTGGACGCTGCCGGCCGGCTTCATGGAGATTGGCGAGACCACGGCCCAGGCCGCCTCGCGCGAAACCCTCGAGGAAGCCGGCGCCCGCGTGGAAGTGGGCGAACTATTCTCGATCCTCAACGTGCCGCACGTGCATCAGGTGCATCTGTTCTACCTGGCGACGATGCAGGACCTGGACATCGCCCCGGGCGAGGAAAGCCTCGAGGTCAAGCTGGTCGATGAAGCCGATGTGCCCTGGGACGACCTGGCCTTTCCCACTGTCATCCACACGCTGCGCTGCTTCTTCGCCGACCGCGCGGCGGGCCGGATCGCCGATGGCAGCTTCCGCCTGCACAGCCTCGACATCGACAAGCCGATGCGGCCGCTGACCAGCCGTGCCACGGTGACGCCGCTGTCGGCGGCCGAGGCGTCACCGGCCACGTCGCCCGCCTCGCCGCCCGTCACCCCCTGAACCCGGGCGACGCCCCGCCGCCCCATGATCACCTGGCTGGACCCACAGGACCCGTTTCCGCCTGTCGAGCGGGCGCTCGGCCCGGCCAGCGACGCACCCGGCCTGCTCGCGGCCAGCCGCGACCTCTCGCCGCAACGACTGTTGCTGGCCTACCGGCAAGGTATCTTCCCCTGGTATTCCGAAGGCCAGCCGGTGCTCTGGTGGAGCACCGACCCGCGCATGGTGTTGGCGCCGCAGGCGCTCAAGGTCTCCGCCACGCTGCGCAAGACACTGCGCCGCACGCTACGCGACCCCGACTGGGAAATCCGTGTCGACGATGATTTCATCGCCGTGATGCGCAACTGCGCCATGACCGCGCGCGACGGCCAGTTCGGCACGTGGATCACCGACGACATCGTCAGCGCCTATGGCGCGCTGCACCGCGCCGGCCGCGCCCACTCCGTGGAAAGCTGGTACCAGGGCGAGCGCGTGGGCGGTCTCTACGGCGTGGCGCTGGGCCGCATGTTCTATGGCGAGTCGATGTTCGCGCAGCGCACCGACGCCTCCAAGATCGCCCTGGCCGCGCTCTGCGCCTTCCTCGACCAGCACGGCGTGACGATGATCGACTGCCAGCAGGAAACCGACCACCTGGCCTCCCTCGGCGCCCGCCCCATCCCCCGCGCGGACTTCGTCGCCCACGTCAGGGCGGCCACCGCGCAGCCCGACATCGTGCCGTGGCAATTCGACAAATCGGTGCTGGCGCGCTGGGCGCCAAACCCCGACACCGCGTGACACGCGGTCGACATTTTTTCATTTCCGCCACGCTTGCACCGCGTTGCACACGCCGCCCGGTTTGCTCTGATAGACTGCCAGACAGGATGCCGCCAGGTGGTGTCCGCCGCCTCCGTCTTTTTGTCATGAGCGAGCCATGAGCAAGCTGAAGGAACTTCCGCTCTCCGCGTTGCAGTTTTACGCAACGGCGCCCTACGCTTGCAGCTATCTCGATGGCCGCATGGCGCGCTCGCAGGTGGCCACGCCCGCGCACCTGATCAATGCCGATGTCTACTCCCGGCTGGTGCGCGCCGGCTTCCGCCGCAGCGGCATCTTCACCTATCGACCCTATTGCGACGAATGCCGCGCCTGCACGCCGTGCCGCGTGCTGGTGGACCAGTTCCGCCCGGACCGCAGCCAGCGCCGCGCCTGGCGCCAGCATGAGGGCCTGCAGGCGCTAGTGGCGCCGCTGACCTACGTCGAGGAGCATTACGCGCTGTATCTGCTCTATCAGTCGATGCGCCACGCCGGCGGCGGCATGGACCAGGACAGCCGGGACCAGTACGAGCAGTTCCTGCTGCAAAGCCGTGTGAACTCGCGGCTGGTGGAGTTCCGCGAACCGCCGGGCTCGCCCGAGGCGGGCCGCCTGCGCATGGTCAGCATGATCGATGTGCTCGACGACGGCCTGTCGTCGGTCTACACCTTCTATGACCCGATGGCCGTCGGCGCGAGCTACGGCACCTACAACATCCTCTGGCAGATCAACCAGACCCGCGAGCTGGGCCTGCCGCACCTCTACCTGGGATACTGGATCGCCGACAGCCGCAAGATGGCCTACAAGGCGCGCTTCCGGCCGCTCCAGGTGCTCACGGGCAACCAGTGGCATCCGTTCGACGACGATGCCGTTGCACCCAACCCCGCACCCGCCCCCCCACCGGCCACCACGCCGGCCGCGGCACTCCAACCGGGGCCCGCCCAGGAGTAGCGCCTGCCGCACGCTACAATGCCGCCCTGGTACCGACTTCACGCCGGCCCCGGCCGCGCCCCCACTCCGTGCTCAACGCGCTCTATCCCCTGTTTCGCCCCGCCCTGTTCTCCATGGATGCGGAGGATGCCCACCATTTCACGCTGAACAACCTCATGCGCGCCCAGCGCATGGGCCTGGCCGGCTGCCTTGGCAACACCATCGCCGCCGATCCGCGCACCGTCATGGGCGTGCGCTTCCCGAACCCCGTGGGGCTGGCGGCCGGTCTCGACAAGGACGGCGCGTACATCGACGGTCTTGCCGCGTTCGGCTTCGGCTTTATCGAAGTGGGCACGGTCACGCCGCGCGCCCAGCCCGGCAACCCGCGTCCGCGCATGTTCCGGCTGCCGCAGGCCGATGCGCTGATCAACCGCATGGGCTTCAACAACGGCGGCGTGGATGCCTTCGTGGCCAACGTGCAGGCGTCGCGCTGGAAGGCCGAGGGCGGCGTGCTGGGCCTGAATATCGGCAAGAACGCCGATACCCCGATCGAGCGCGCGGCTGACGACTACCTCTACTGCCTCGAGCGCGTCTATCCGCACGCGAGCTACGTGACGGTGAACATCTCGTCGCCGAATACCAAGAACCTGCGCCAGCTGCAGGGCGCGAGCGAACTGGACAGCCTGCTCTCCACGCTGAAGACCGCCCAGCAGCGCCTGGCTGACCAGCACAAGCGCTATGTGCCGCTGGCGCTGAAGATTGCGCCGGACCTGGACGACGACCAGATCCGCAATATCGGCGATGCGCTCGTGCGGCACGGCATCGACGGGGTGATTGCCACCAACACCACGATCTCGCGCGAGGCGGTCCAGGGCCTGCCGCATGCCGAGGAAGCGGGCGGCCTCTCCGGGCGTCCGGTGTTCGAATCCTCCACCCGCGTGGTGCGCGCCTTGCGCGCCGTGGTGGGCGATGCCCTGCCGATCGTCGGCGTGGGCGGCATCTTCAGCGGCGCCGACGCGCGCGCGAAGATCGATGCCGGCGCACAACTGGTACAGGTCTACAGCGGCCTGATCTACCGCGGCCCCGCCCTGGTGCGGGACTGCGCCGCCGCCTTGCGCCACCCCGTTGCCGGTTGAGGATGTTGCACCGCAACACATTCACGGAAATCGGCTTTCTGGCGCAATAATTTGCGGCACGCCTCGTCCCCCGAGGCGTTTAACAGCAGGATATGGCCGACCGGTGCACTAAAAGAGAGCCGCGGGAGGCCCGAAAATGGTATCCTCGCAGGCTTCAAAAGTACCGAACCCTCGGGGGAGAACCATTACATGCTGCGTCTTCAGTCGCGCCTCAAGGCATCCACCCAAACCATTCTCGGCGGCGTGGTCGCGCTGTCGGTGCTGTACGGCGGCGCCGTGCAGGCCCAGACCGTGAAAGTGCTGTCGATCGTCGATCACCCGGCGCTCGACGCCATCCGCGACGGCGTGCGCGCCGAACTGAAGGCTGCCGGCTATGACGCCGACAAGAACCTGAAGTGGGAATACCAGAGTGCGCAGGGCAACACCGGCACCGCCGCCCAGATCGCCCGCAAGTTCGTCGGCGACCAGCCGAACGCGATTGTCGCCATCGCCACGCCGTCCGCGCAGGCCGTGGTGGCCGCCACCAAGACCGTGCCGGTGGTGTACTCGGGCGTGACGGACCCCGTGGCCGCCCAGCTGGTCAAGGGCTGGGGCGCCTCCGGCACCAACGTGACCGGCGTCTCGGACAAGCTGCCGCTGGACAAGCAGGTCGCCCTGATCCAGCGCGTGGTGCCCAAGGTCAAGACCGTCGGCATGGTCTACAACCCCGGCGAAGCCAACTCGGTGGTGGTGGTCAAGGAACTGAAGGAACTGCTGGCCAAGCAGGGCCTGACGCTCAAGGAAGCCGCCGCGCCGCGTACCGTGGACATCGGCCCGGCTGCCAAGAGCCTGATCGGCAAGGTCGATGTGATCTATACGAACACCGACAACAACGTGGTCTCGGCCTACGAGGCGCTGGTGAAGGTGGCCAACGAGTCGAAGATTCCGCTGGTGGCGGCTGACACGGACAGCGTGAAGCGTGGCGCCGTGGCCGCGCTGGGCATCAACTACAGCGACCTGGGCCACCAGACCGGCAAGATCGTCGTGCGCATCCTGAAGGGCGAGAAGCCCGGCGCGATTGCCTCGCAGACCTCGGACAACCTCGAACTGTTCGTGAACACCAGCGCCGCCGCCAAGCAGGGCGTGACGCTGGCGCCGGAACTGGTCAAGGAAGCCAAGACCGTCATCAAGTAAGACCCGCAGCGGGCCGCACCGCCCCCAAGGGGTTGCGCGGCCTGACGCTCTCCGGCCCCGGCCCGGCCTATCCGGCCGGCCGGGGCCTCCGGACCGCAGCGCGCTCGTCGCCTACCCGGCGCGCGACAGCCCGGCCGGTCCCCCGCAACAGGATTTCCCCATGTCCCTCTTTTCCCTTATGGGCGCCCTGGAGATCGGCCTGATCTTCAGCCTCGTGGCCCTCGGGGTGCTGATCTCGTTCCGCATCCTCAATTTCCCCGATCTCACCGTCGATGGCAGCTTTCCGCTTGGCGGCGCCGTGGCCGCCACGCTGATCGCCGCTGGCCAGGACCCCTTCCTGGCCACATTCGCCGCCATCGCGGCCGGCGCGGTGGCCGGATGGATCACCGGCTGGCTCAACGTGCGGCTCAAGATCATGGATCTGCTGGCCAGTATCCTGATGATGATCGCGCTGTACTCGGTCAACCTGCGCATCATGGGCCGCCCGAACGTGCCGCTGATTACCGAGCCGACCCTGTTCACGGTGCTCCAGCCCGAGTGGCTGCCCGACTACCTGCTGCGTCCGCTGGTGCTGCTGGTGGTGGTGATCGTGGCGAAGGTCGGCCTGGACTGGTTCTTCTCGTCGCAACTGGGCCTGGCGATGCGCGCCACCGGCGCCAATCCGCGCATGGCGCGGGCGCAGGGCGTGCCCACGGGCCGGGCCACGCTGGCCGGCATGGCGCTCTCCAACGGGCTGGTGGCGCTGGCCGGCGCACTGTTCGCGCAGACCCAGGGCGGGTCCGATATCTCGATGGGCATCGGCACCATCGTGATCGGCCTGGCCGCCGTGATCATCGGCGAGACCATCCTGCCGGCGCGACGTCTGGTCTACGTGACGCTGGCCGTGGTGCTGGGCGCCATCCTGTACCGCTTCTTCATCGCGCTGGCGCTGAACACGGAGTTCATCGGCCTCAAGGCGCAGGATCTGAACCTGGTAACAGCGGCGCTGGTGACGCTGGCGCTGGTGCTGCCGGCCACGCGCAAGAAGCTGTTTGGCCGCAAGAACGGAGGTGCCTGAGATGCTGCGCGCACAAGACCTGAAGCTGACCTTCAACCCCGGCACGCCGATCGAGAACCGCGCGCTGCGCGGCCTGAACCTGGAGATCCCGAGCGGCCAGTTCGTGGCCGTGATCGGCTCCAACGGCGCGGGCAAGTCCACCTTCCTGAACGCCGTCAGCGGCGACCAGATGGTGGATAGCGGCCGCATCACCATCGACGACATCGACGTCACCCGCCAGCCCGCCTGGGACCGCGCCCATCTGGTGGCCCGCGTGTTCCAGGACCCGATGGCCGGCACCTGCGAGGCGCTGACCATCGAGGAAAACATGGCGCTGGCCATGGCGCGCGGCTCGCGGCGCGGCTTCCGCCCGGCGCTGAACAAGGCGTCGCGCGAGCTGTTCCGCGACAAGCTGCGGCTGCTGAACCTCGGGCTTGAGAATCGTCTGACGGACCGGATCGGCCTGCTGTCCGGCGGCCAGCGGCAGGCGGTGAGCCTGCTGATGGCATCGCTCCAGCCGTCGCGCATCCTGCTGCTCGACGAGCACACGGCCGCGCTGGACCCGAAAACCGCCGCCTTTGTGCTGGAGTTGACCGCGCGGATCGTCTCGGAAAGCAAGCTCACGACGATGATGGTGACGCACTCGATGCGCCAGGCGCTGGACTACGGCGAGCGCACGGTGATGCTGCACCAGGGGCAGGTCGTGCTCGATGTGTCAGGCGACCAGCGCAAGGGCCTCGACGTGCCCGACCTGCTGCGGATGTTCGAGCAGACCCGGCATGAGCAGCTGGATGATGACGCGCTGCTGCTGAGCTGAACTGAGCTGAATCGAAAGGGAAGAAAGACGGCCGGGGGTGCTCCCCGGCCGTTGTCGTTTACGTGGCTTACGTGGCTGACGTGGCTGACGCCCGTTACGCCGTCTCGGCCTTGTCCAGCCAGCGCTTGAGCTGGTCGGTAACCGCCGTGCTCGAGAACGAGCAGCTGTCCTGGGCGAACACCGCCGACATCTCCAGGCGGCGTAGCAATTCCTCCATCGCCTGGCCGAAAACCGGCGGCAGCGTCAGCGACGTGGCCGCCGCGCGCCATGCACCGACGAGATCCGCCACTGGCATCGTGCCGGCCACATGGCTCGCCAATGCCTCGCGCATCGCGTTCAGCGCGCGCTGGTTGTCCTGGTGCGTACTCATGCGCGCGCCCTCCTCTCCTTGTACAACTCGCGGAAGGTCCGGCCGCTCGGCGCGGGCATGTCGCGCGTCTCGGTCCAGCCCTTGCCCGCCATCGGCAGGCTGGCAATCAGCCGATTCCGGCCACCCATCCGCGCCAGCAGGCGCGCGCCCATGCGCGTGGCGAAGGCGTAGAGCCCCGGGCGGCGCGCCACATAGCCCCACACCTGCAGCGACAGCCGCTCCTGCCACGGGCGCAGGCCGCGTTCCATCTGTTTCTCGCGCAGCTTGCGCAACAGGTCGGACAGCGGGATCGAGGCGGGACACACTCTGTTGCACTCGCCGCAAAGTGTGGCGGCCTGGGGCAGATCGACCGCATTGGCGAGGCCGACATAGCTTGGCGTCAGCACGCTGCCCATCGGTCCCGGGTAGACCCAGCCATAGGCATGGCCGCCGATCTTCTGGTACACCGGGCAGTGGTTCATGCAGGCGCCGCAGCGGATGCAGCGCAGCATCTCCTGGAATTCGCCGCCGATCAGGCCGGTCCGGCCGCCGTCCACGAGCACGAAGTACATATGCTCGGGGCCGTCGCGCTCGCCCTCGGCGCGCGGGCCGGTCAGCAGCGAGAAATAGTTGGAAATCGCCTGCCCGGTGGCCGAGCGCGGCAGCAGCCGCATCACCGTGGCCAGGTCCTCCAGCGTCGGCAGCACCTTCTCGATGCCGGTGACGGCCACGTGCACGCGCGGCATGACCGTGCACATGCCCTCGTTGCCCTCGTTGGTCACCACGGCCACCGAGCCGGTCTCGGCAATGATGAAGTTACCCCCCGTCACGCCCATGTCGGCGGACAGGAACTCGGGCCGCAGCACCTCGCGCGCCTCGCGGGTCATTTGCGGGATGTCGGTCAGGCGCGGCTTGTGGTGGACCCGCGCGAACAGGTCGGCAATCTCGTCCTTGTCCTTGTGGATCACGGGCGCGATGATGTGCGACGGCGGCTCGGCATCGTTGATCTGGAGGATGTACTCGCCCAGATCGGTCTCGATGCTCTGCACGCCCATCTCGCCCAGCACCTGGTTCAGGCGCATCTCCTCGGTCACCATCGACTTGCTCTTGATGACCTTCTTCACGCCATGCTTCTGCGCGATCTCGGCCACCAGGCGGGCTGCGTCGGCGGTGGTCTCGGCGAACAGCACCGTGGCGCCGCGTCTGGTCGCATTCTCTTCAAACTTGGCGAGCCAGACGTCGAGGTTTTCCAGCGCGCGGTTGCGGCGCTCCTTGAGCGCGGCGCGCGTGGCGTCGAAGTCGATGTCGCGGATCGCATCGGCCCGCGCCGTCACGAACTTGGTCGACAGTTTCTTGAGGTTCTGCTGCAGGCGCTGGTCGGCGAGCTTCTGCCCGGCCCGCGCCTTGAATTCCATGCTGTGAACTTGCATCGTATTTTGCCGAGGTTCGATCGATCAGGCGTCGCCCGCCAGGACCTGCGCGATGTGCAGCACGCGGGTGCGCGTATCGCCGGACCGGCGCAGCCGGCCTTCGATATTGAGCATGCAGCCAAGGTCGCCCAGCACCACGGCATCGGCGCCGCTGGCCTGGATGTTGGCGCATTTCTCGTCGACGATGGCCGTCGAGATATTGCCGTACTTTACCGAGAACGTACCGCCGAAGCCGCAGCAGGCCTCACAATCCTTCATCTCGGTCAGCTGCACGCCGGGCAGCTTGCCGAGCAGCGCGCGCGGCTGCTGCTTGACGCCGAGTTCGCGCAGGCCGGAGCAGGAGTCGTGATAGGTGACATGGCCGGAAAAGGCCGAGTCGACGGTCTCGATCTTCGCCACGTTGGCCAGGAAATCGGTCAGTTCGTAGACGCGCTCGCGCAGGCGCTCGTAGCGGCCGTGGAGTTCGGGGTCGTCGCGCAGCAGGTCCTGGTAGTGTGCGCGGACCATGCCGCCGCAGGAGCCGGAGGGGATCACCACGTAGTCGAACATCTCGAACTCACGCAGGAATTTTTCGGCGAGGTCGCGCGAGACGGCGCGCTCGCCCGAGTTGTAGGCGGGCTGGCCGCAGCAGGTCTGCGCCTCGGGCACCATGACCTCGTAACCCGCCGATTCCAGCAGCTTCAGCACCGAAAACCCGATCTCCGGGCGCATGAGGTCCACCAGACAGGTGGCGAACAGTCCGATTCGCATCGCTTCCTTTTATCCAGACCCGAAACCTCGCAATTATGCGCCCCCGCCGCGCCGCTGCGGGCAGCGCGCGCCGCAAACTTGTTCATCCCCGCGCGCAATGCCGCTCATGCGAAAGCGGCCGCGTCATTGGAAGGGAATCTCGATAATTGCATTTCACCTATTGAAATTTTCACAATGCGAGATAGAATCAGGCAAACGCTTAATTTGCCGCATGGCAACATTTCCCCCTATGGCAGAAGCAGACAAGTCACCCGGCAAGACCTCCATCCAGGTCATCGAACGCATGATGACGCTGCTGGATGCACTCGCCCAGCACGCGGACCCCGTCAGTCTCAAAGAGCTGTCGCTGGCCACCGGCCTGCATCCATCCACGGCGCACCGCATTCTCAATGACATGGTGGCGTGCCGTTTCGTGGACCGCTCGGACCCCGGGAGCTACCGGCTCGGCATGCGGTTGCTGGAACTCGGCAACCTCGTGAAGGCGCGGCTGTCGGTGCGCGATGCGGCACTCGCGCCGATGCGCGCGCTGCACCGTGTCACCGGGCAGACCGTGAACCTCTCGGTGCGTCAGGGCGATGAAATCGTCTATATCGAGCGCGCCTACAGCGAGCGCTCGGGCATGCAGGTGGTGCGCGCCATCGGTGGCCGCGCCCCGCTGCACCTGACCTCGGTCGGCAAGCTGTTCCTGGCCGCCGACGAGGCCGGGCGCGTGCGCAGCTACGCCACGCGCACCGGGCTGGCCGGGCATACGGGCACGTCGATCACGGATATTGCCAAGCTGGAGCGCGAACTGAGCTGGGTGCGCACCAACGGCTATGCGCGCGACAACGAGGAACTGGAACTGGGCGTGCGCTGCATTGCGGCTGGCATTTACGACGACTCGCGCCGGCTGGTGGCCGGGCTGTCGTTGTCCGCGCCGGCAGACCGCCTGCAGGACAGCTGGCTGCAGAACCTCAAGGACACCGCGCTGCAGATCTCGCGCGGCATGGGCTACGTGGCAGACGCCGTCTCGGCCTGATTGGGCCTGAGCGCTGCTCAGCGCCTCACGCGCTCATCCCCCAAAAAGAAACGCGCCGACGGGCTGCCCCGCGGCGCGTTTTCAATTGGCGGCGGCTACCTGAATCAGGTGCCGTGTGCCTGCTGCGAGGCCAGGATCGCGTGCGCCGCATGCGGCGCGCTAGGACCCTGCGTAAGGTTTGGGGAGGCCGGGAACGGCCGTTGCGGGCCTTGCACCGACGGCTGGTGCTCAAGCCACGTGCGCACGCGCGTGGCATCGGCAAAGCGCGACAGCTTGCCCACGGAGTCCAGGAATACCATCACCACGTTGCGGTCGTTCACGCGGGCCTGCATCACCAGGCATTGGCCGGCTTCCGAGATGAAACCGGTCTTCTGCAGGCCGATCTCCCAGTTGCCGCCGCGCACGAGGCGGTTGGTGCTCACGTAATGGAGCGGACGGCCCAGCACGTTCACTTCATGCTCGGTCTGGGTCGAGAATTCGCGGATGGTCGGGTTGCGGTAAGCGGCGTTGACCAGGCGGGCCAGGTCCATCGCGCTCGACACATTGCTGCTGGAGAGGCCGCTCGAATCAACGAAGTGGCTGTCGTTCATGCCGAGTTCGCGTGCCTTGCGGTTCATCGCGCTCACAAACGCCGGCAGGCCGCCCGGATAGTTGCGACCCAGCACCGAAGCGGCACGGTTTTCCGACGACATCAGCGCCAGCAGCATCATTTCATGGCGGGTCAGCTGCGTGCCAAAGCGCAGGCGCGAGCTGCTGTGCTTCTCGGTGTCGCGGTCTTCCTCGCTCACCGTCAGCACTTCGTCCATCGGCAGGCGAGAATCCATGACCACCAGCGCGGTCATCAGCTTGGTGATCGAAGCGATCGGCAGCACTGCCGTGGGGTTTTTTTGGAACAGGACTTCGTTCGTGTTCTGGTCCAGCACCAGCGCCACGGAGGAACGCAGCGCGAGCGCATCCTCTGTATCGCGCAGGCCCATGGCCTCGGCGAGCGTCGGTTTAGACGGCACGAAGGCCGCGCGAACCGGCTGCGCACGGCTGGCCACGACGGTCTTCTTGCCGTGGCGCAGCACGATCACCTTGCGCGATGACGAGGACTTCTCGCTCGCGGATGCGACCTTTTTGGTGGATTTAGTAGCAGTTACCTGCTTTTTGGCCGAGGTTTTCGTCGCAGTCGACTTCGTCGCTGCGTACGTCACCGGCGCGGCCAGCATGGACACCGACACCAGTGCCGAGGTGGCGATGGCGGTCAGGGGCATGCTGAAGAGTCGGGAAATAAAGGATTGGGACCGGAACATGATCTGTTCAGCGCGGCATTTGGTGGAATGGCGCTAGTTTAGGAAATAAAGAAATTGTTAGCAAGATTAAAGACTTACGAAGGCTCTTTAAAGTTCGATTCGCAAACAATTCCACATTACGGAAAATGTGCCGTATGGACCATTTTCCGCGCTCGCGATGGTCGCGCGCATTCGTATGTCGACAACTGCGCACAACGCTTCGCACCTATATAAGAAACAGTTTCCCTAACAACAATATCGGCGGCTTTCGTGAAATCCTCATCAGGGGAAACCTCAGTCTGGCGCAAAGTCATGAGAGGAAACGCGCAAACTCGCTAACCGGTTCACGCTCCGTGACCAATTGGTTGGCCGTCGCCTCCGGGTCCGCGTAGCCCAGCGACATGCCGCACACCACCATCTCGTTCTCGGTCAGCCGCAGCTGGCTGGCCAGGATGCTGTGGAATTGCGTGAATGCCGCCTGGGGGCAGGTATCGAGCCCGCGGGCCCGCGCCGCCACCATGATGCTTTGCAGGAACATGCCGTAGTCGAGCCAGCTGCCCTGCTCCATGATCCGGTCGATCGTGAAGATCAGGCCGACCGGCGCGTCGAAGAAGCGGAAGTTGCGGGCGTGCTGCTCGTGCATGCGCGCCTTGTCCTCGCGACTGATCTCCAGCAGGCCGTACAGGTCCCAGCCCACCTTGCGGCGGCGCGCCAGGTACGGGTTGACCCACTCGCGCGGGTAGTACGGATACTCCTCGCGGTACTTGGTGTCGCGCTCGGGGTCATGGTAGGCGGCCAGCACATCGGCGCAGAGCCGCGCCTTGGCGTCGCCCGAGAGCACGTAGACCCGCCACGGCTGAGTATTGGTGCCCGACGGCGCGCGGCTGGCCACGGCGAGGATGTCCTCGACGGTCTCGCGCGGCACCGGCGTGTCCAGGAACGCCCGGATCGAACGGCGCGTGGTGATGGCGCGGTCGACGATCGCCGCGGAATCGGTCACGGTTGTATCGCCGGTGGCGGAAGTGACTTCAAGGGTGTCGCGCGGGGCGGCGCCGGGGTTGGACATGCTTGGGGGTCTCCGGGTTATTGTGGTTTATTGATCACTCTTCACTTGGCCGCACCAGCGGTGTCAGCGCCTGGCGCAATGCGGGCGGCAGCGCTGCCGGGCGGCGCGTTGCACGATCCACATAGACATGGACGAAATGACCCTGTGCGGCAGCTACCTCGTCGTCGTTGCGGAACAGGCCCACCTCGTAGCGCACGCTCGAGTTGCCCAGCCGGGCCACGCGCAGGCCGGCTACGACGGTGTCCGGGAACGACAGCGACGAGAAATAGTTGCATTGCGTCTCGATCACCAGCCCGATGGTCTCGCCCGCCTCGATGTCCAGCACGCCCGCCCGGATCAGGTAGGTGTTCACCACGGTATCGAAGTAACTGTAGTAAACAACGTTGTTCACGTGGCCATAGACATCGTTGTCCATCCAGCGCGTGGTGATCGGCTGGAAATGCGCGTAGGCGCTGCGGGTGTCCGGTTGTGGCTTCATCGGCATCGGCGTTTTTATTGGGATTTGTTGCGATCTCAAGAGGCCGCCGCAGCGGCGGTCGCCCCTGCGCCGCAGTGCTGGTGATGGCGCGCGGCCAGCCGCACGGTCTGGGTGTGCACGGCCACGGTGTCCTCGATCTGGTTGCCGTAGCCGCCGGCCATCGCCACGGCCATCGGCAGGCGCCGTGCGAGGGCGGACTCGAACACCAGCGTGTCGCGTCGGGCCAGGCCGGCCAGGGTCAGGCGCAGACGGCCCAGGCGGTCACCCTCATGAGGATCGGCCCCGGCGAGGTAAATCAGCAATTCGGGATCGAAGCGCGCGTAGAGCGTGTCCAGCGCGGCAGCCAGCGCCGCCGCGTAGGTATCGTCGTCGCAGCCGTCCGGCAGGCCGACGTCGAGGTCACTCGCCTCCTTCCGGAACGGATAGTTCTTCTCGCCATGGAGCGACAGCGTGAACACACTGGGGTCGTCGCGCAGGATCGACGCCGTACCGTTTCCCTGATGCACGTCGAGGTCGATCACGGCCACGCGGCGCACGCGCCCTTCACGCTGCATCTGGCGCGCGGCGATGGCGGCATCGTTGAACACGCAGAAGCCGCCGCCCTTGTCGGCATAGGCATGATGGGTGCCGCCGGCGAGGTTGACCGCGATGCCTTCCGTCATCGCGGTACGGCAGGCGGCCATCGTCGCGCCGGCCGAGCGCCGCGAGCGCTCCACCATCTCGTGCGACCACGGGAAGCCGATCTCGCGCTGGCGGGCCGCATCGAGCCGGCCGGAGGAGACGTCGGCGATGTAGTCGGCGGTGTGGGCCAGCGCCAGCGCCGCATCGTCGGCACGGGGCGCCTCATGCAGCGTCAGGCCCGGCACCTCACGCACCACTGCGTCTCGCAGCATGCTGTACTTGCGCATCGGAAAGCGATGGCCGGGCGGCAGCGGCAGGACGAAGTGGTCGGCGTAGAAAGCTTGCATCGGGGCGGATCGGGCGAGGATCGGGCGGGGAAATTCCCGGGAAGTGACGGTGCATGACCATTTACCGACCGGGCAGTCTGCGATGGTAGCACCGCGTTCCGCATTGCGTGAAAAGGTATCAAACTGCAGACCTTCCCCGCGTTGCATCATGGCACGCTTATCGGGATAAACCCTTGCCTGGCGGCCCATACGTGGTCATTACGGCGCATATATCTGCGCTATGTCTGCCATTTTTTGTGCAGTGCAACAAAACCGCTTGACAGGCTTTTTTCAGCCCTTAGAATAGGAATTGTTGCGGCGCATCAAAGCTTTCTGCGAGGAAGCCCGGTTCGACCGCATACCAATACATCGCTCGGGCTGGCCAAGACATTGCGTTCATGGCTTTGACATTCGGGCGGATTAATTTCTATTTTGCTTGACCTTGAAGTTCACCACTGGAGACCAGCAATGATCCTGACCCCGGAACAAGTTGCAGCCGCACAAAAAGCCAATCTGGAAACCCTGTTCGGTCTGACCACCAAAGCATTCGAAGGCGTTGAAAAGCTTGTCGAACTGAATATGCAAGTGGTCAAGGCGACCTTTGCCGAAAACGTCGACAACGCCAAGAAGGCCCTGTCCGCCAAGGATGCCCAGGAACTGCTGGCCATCCAGGCTTCGCTGGTGCAGCCGGTTGCCGAAAAGACGCTGGCGTACTCGCGTCACCTGTATGAAATCGCCTCGGAAACGCAGAGCGAGTTCACCAAGGTGGCCGAAGCTCAACTGGCCGAAGGCACGAAGAACGTGCAAGCGCTCGTCGAGAACTTCGCCAAGAACGCCCCGGCCGGTTCGGAATCGACCGTCGCCATCGTGAAGTCGGCCATCTCGGCCGCCAACAACGCGTACGAGTCGGTCCAGAAGGCCACGAAGCAAGCCGTGGAAATGGCCGAAACCAACTTCCAGGCTGCCGCCACCGCCGCAACCAAGGCTGCTCAGCAAGCCTCGGCCACGGCCCGCACGGCTGCCAAGAAGCCGGCTGCCACCGCCTGAGCGGTAGCGCCCTCGCCCGCTCCGCGCGACGGCTTCGGCCGTGGCGCCGGGTCGGCAAGAACCCGGCCCCTCTGATGAGGGGCCGGGTTTTTTTTGTCCGTAGATAATGCGCTACGGCTTGAGGAACGTGGCGCGCCACGGCTCGCCACCTTCGATGGTGCCCTGCATCTCGCGGCCATCCACGTGGCCGACGTAGCGCTCGTCATCGATCGTGAAGACGATCTCCGTGCCGCGCACGCGGCCATCCCATACCGGCGTCGAGCGCTCGCCCTCGCGCATCACGCCTTCCAGCTTCTGGAACGTCTGCGACAGCACCAGCAGCTTGTTCCCCATCGCCCAGATTCCTGCCACCCTGGCCGGCACCAGCCACAGGTAGACGCCGCACGGTCCCCGGCAGGCCTCGACGCTCGGCACGTACTCGTCGGGCCGCCAGTCCGCCATGTCGAACGAGTTCGAGACGATCCGCGTGCCGGGCTGCAAGCCGAGCAATGTGGGGCGAAGACGCAGGTTCACGCTCGGCAGCAGGAACAGCGTGACGACCGTGGCATCGGAAAAGTCCGACTTGAAGATGTCCGCCTGCACGAAGGTGGCGCGGCCGGCCACGCCTTCGGCCCGGGCAGTGCGCCGGGACAGCTCGACCAGTTGGCCGTTGAATTCGATGCCGCGCGCAATGGCGCCGCGCTTGGCGGCGGTGATGACCAGGCGACCATCGCCGGAGCCCAGATCGACAAGCCGATCCTCGGGCGTCAGCTTCGCCATGTCGAGCATCTGGTTCACCAGCGGTTGGGGCGTCGGGATCCAGATCACGTCCTTGCCCGGCTGGCCCATCGACGGCTTGCTGCCCGGTTCGTCAAATTGCGACCAAGCTGCGCCGGGCAGGAGTACCAGGCACAGCACGGCGGCAAGCAGGTGTGTCTTCCGCATCGAGTTCACTCAACGATGCTAGGAGATTGGTCCCGGAATCACCACGCCAGATGGACAGCCCCGCCGCTGTTGGCCCTGCCCGCTCGCGGCAGGCGGACGCTGGCTTTGCCTGGCGGTTAATTGCGAAATATCAACCCAAAAGAAAACCCGCCGGGATGAACTGCACCCCAAAAGTTGGACACCAACTTTTGGGGTGTTTTTTCATGTATCGGTACTCGGAGCAGTTCAGGCTGACAGTTATCCAGAGCTACCTGGACGGTCAGGCAGGCTATGGTGAGATCGCCAAACGCCATGAAATAGACA
>NZ_JBFRHD010000025.1:0-96748 GCF_052115685.1 Cupriavidus sp. 2KB_3 | reverse complement strand
TTGAACTCGGCGCTATAGGCCTCATGCTTCTTGCCAAGCGCGGCTTCTCCATGCTGCCGCCACGCGCTGACCCAGCGCTGCAGCACCGAGCGGCCTATTCCGTGCTTCCGGCTCAGTGTCCCAGTCCCAACTCCCCCGGACAAATATTCSTGAACCACCTGGCGCTTGAACGCCTCGTTGTACTTCGCCATGAAAAACACCCCAAAGGTTGAACGGGTGTCCAACTTTTGGGGTGCAGTTCAGAAGGAGCCTTAGTTCGCACTGCTAATCGGACCTCTTTGCTTTTCAGCTATCAGCGCACTCGGGCGCAAACCTCTTGCGAGGCGGAGCTGACACGCGGCTTTCGCCGTTCCGTTCATATGCCAACGCCACGACGGTAGCCCGATCGGCGCCGGCTCGCAAGCCGGGCGTTGCGCTCACGCCGCGAAGCGGTAGCCGACGCCGACTTCGGTCAGCAGGTGGGCCGGCTGGGCGGGGTCGGATTCGAGTTTGTGGCGCAGGTGGCCCATGTACACGCGCAGGTAGTGGCTGCTCTCGGCGTGCGATGGGCCCCAGACCTCGCGCAGCAGTTCGCGGTGGGTCATCACCTTGCCGCGATGGGCGATCAGCACCGCCAGCAGCCGGTATTCGATGGGGGTCAGGTGCACGGGCGCGTCGGCACGCGTGACGAGGCGGTTGGCCAGGTCCACCTGCACGTCGCCGAAGGCGATGGTTGGTGTGCCCTGAGGGTTGGCGCGCGCGTGGCGGCGCAGCAGCACGCGCACGCGCGCCACCAGTTCGCCCACGCCGAAGGGCTTGGTCAGGTAGTCGTCCGCGCCGGCGTCGAGCGCGGCGATCTTGTCCGCTTCCTCGGTGCGCGCGGACAGCACCAGCACCGGCACCTGCGTCCACGTGCGCATCTCGCGGATCAGCGTCATGCCGTCGCCGTCGGGCAGGCCGAGATCGAGGATCACCACGTCCGGCTGGCGCGTGCCGGCATCGATCAGCCCGCGCTTGAGCGTCTCCGCCTCGTGCACCGTGCAGCCCTCGGCCTGCAGCGATTCCCGCACGAAGCGCCGGATATGGGGCTCGTCCTCTACCAGCAGGACGGTCGGCGAATAGTCGAATGGCATCTCGGTCAGGGTTCCGTCCTGGCGGTCAGGTCGCTCAGGTCATTGAGGTCTTGGAGGGTTTCCGGCTCGATGTCCGGCGGATTGCCGCGCGGCAGCGCGAGCGTGAAGCGCGCGCCATGCGGCGCCGCGCCGTGCACCGGCTCCACCCAGATGCGGCCGTCGTGCGCCTGCAGGATGGCATCGCACACCGCCAGGCCGAGGCCCACGCCCGCCGTGGCGGACTCGTGCGCGCCGCGCGTGAATTTCTCGAAGATCCGGCGCTCCTGCCCGGCCGGCACGCCGGGGCCGTCGTCCTCGACAAACACCTGCACCATCTCGCCGGCCACGGCGCCGCCGATGCGCACCGTCGTGCCCGGCGGCGTGTACTTGGCGGCGTTCTCGAGCAGGTTGCAGAGCACGCGCTCCACCAGCACGGCGTCGCACTCCACCAGCGGCAGCGCCGCCAGCCCCGACACCTGCACCGGATGCCCCGCCAGCGCCTCGCGCATCGCCGCCAGCGCCGCGCCCACCAGTTCTTCCATCGACTGCCAGCCGCGCGTCAGCGACACGTCGTGCCGCTGCAGCCGCGCCATGTCGAGCAGATTCACCACCATCGTCCGCATGCGGTGGGCCTGGACGCGCATCGCGTCCACGGTGGCCGCCACATCGGCCGGCAGCGGTGCCCGCGCGAGCGACTCGGCCATGCCGATCAGCCCGGTCAGCGGCGTGCGCAGGTCGTGCGACACCGCCGCCAGCAGCGAACTGCGCAGCTGCTCGGATTCGATCGACACCAGCGCCTGCTGCGCCACCTCCACATAGTGCAGCCGCTCGATGGCGATGGCGATCAGCGTGGCGAAGACATCGGCCTGGCGGCGCAGCGCGGGGTCAGCCAGCGCGCCCCAGTCATGCGGCTCCACGGCCAGCACGCCGCGCGTCTGCATCGGCGCCTTCAGCGGCAGGTACAGCACGGTGCTGCCCGGCAGCGTGTGGGTGCCGGTGCCGGCCGCCTCGCCGTGGTCGAAGACCCACTGGGCCAGCACGGTGTCGATGGCTTCGCCCTTGGTGGTCCGACCTTCTTTTGGACTTGTCTCATTGACATCCGCCACCGGAAGCAGCCGGCCCGATGCCGAGACAAGGAAGAAGGAGGCGTGGGCGTCGAACGCGGCACGCAGGAAGCGCCCGCCAATCTCCACGATCTGCTGCGTGGTCAGCGCCGCCGACAGCTCGCGCGCCAGTTCGTAGAGCGTGCGGGCGTCGGTCTCGCGCCGCACCGCCACGCTCGCCTGCTCGCGCAGACCGGCGGTGAGCTGGCCGATGACCAGCCCCACCGTGAGCAGCACCACGAAGGTCAGCAGGTACTGCACGTCGCTGACGGCGAACGAGAGCCGCGGCGGCACGAAGAAGAAATCGAACGCCCCCACCGACAGCACCGACGCCAGCGCCGCCGGCCCCCGCCCATGGCGCAGCGCCACGCCCACCACGGCGGCCAGGAACAGCATGGCGATGTTGACGATATCGAACCAGGGCCGGGCGACTGTGGAAAGCAGTGTGGCCCCGGCACACCAGACCACGGACCAGACATAGTCAAGCCGGCGTGCGCCCCCCTGGGCCGGGCTCTGCTCGGACTCGGCGCCGGCCGGCAGGCTCTGCGCCGCCGGCAGCGGTGCCGCGCGGGTGGTGTCCGCCGCCACGCGGATCACGTCGATTTCGGGGCAGCCAGCCGCCAGCGCATCGGCAAAGGTCTGGCGGCCGATCAGCCGGTTGCCGGCGCCCAGCACCGGCGACAAGGCGCGCCCCAGCAGCATGCGACCCTGCTCGAGCCATCCGCCTTCGTACTGCCAGTCGGTGCGCGCGCGGCCCACCAGCACCTTGGTGAGGTTGTGGCGGCGCACGTAGCCGGTGACCGCGCGCACCATGTCGTGCCCGGCCAGCGTCTCGGTGCGGGCGCCCAGTTCCTCGGCCAGCCGCATCGCCGCGCGCACGCGCGTGCGTACCTCGGCGGAGAGCGGCACCAGCCGGGGCGTGGCAATCGTCACCACGTGCCAGTCGCAATCGAGCTGGCTGGCCAGCCGGCGCGCGCTGCGCACCACCTGCTCGGCGTCGTCGCCGGTGCCGATGCAGGCCACCAGCGCCTCGCGCGTGCGCCAGACCGGTTCGATCGACTGGGCGTCGCGATAGGCGCGCACATCGTCATCGACACGATCCGCCGTGCGCCGCAGCGCCAGCTCGCGCAGCGCGATCAGGTTGCCCTTGCGGAAGAAGTTGCGCGCGGCGTGGCGCGCCTGCTCGGGCAGGTAGACCTTGCCCTCGCGCAGGCGGCGCAGCAGTTCGTCGGCGGGCAGGTCCACCAGCACGACGTCGTCGGCATCGTCGAACACCGCGTCGGGCACGGTCTCCCAGACCCGCACGCCGGTGATGCCGCCCACGGCCTGGTTCAGGCTCTCCAGGTGCTGCACGTTGACCGTGGTCCAGACGTCGATGCCGGCGGCCAACAGTTCGGCGATGTCCTGCCAGCGCTTGGGATGCCGGCTGCCGGCGGCGTTGGTGTGGGCCAGTTCGTCCACCAGCACCAGCGCTGGATGGCGCGCGAGCACGCCATCTAGATCGAATTCCTTGAGGACGCGGTCGCGGTAGGGCATTTCGCGCAGCGGCACGATGTCCAGCCCGGCGACCAGCGCCTCGGTCTCGGCACGGCCGTGGGTCTCCACCACGCCCACCACCACATCCACCCCCTGCGTGCGCAGCGCGCGGGCGGCGGTGAGCATCGCGAACGTCTTGCCCACGCCGGCCGAGGCGCCGAAGTACACCCGCAGCTTGCCGCGCCCGGCGCGCGCGCCCTCCTCCTGCATGCGTTGCAGCAGGGCGTCGGGGTCCGGGCGGTTATCGGCGAGGGTCATGGTAGAGGGGGCGGTGGGACGGATTCTGCCACGGCGCCAGCGGCCGTGGGCTGGCGCATCCATTCCCTCAGGCGCCCCGCTTCGCCCCATCCAGCGCAAGGTTCAGCTTCAGCACATTCACCCCGGGTTCGCCAAACACGGCCAGCCCCGGGCCTTCCGTGTTCGCGGCGATCAGCGCCTCCACCTGCGCCAGCGGCAGCCCGCGCAGCCGCGCCACGCGCGCGGCCTGGTAGCGCGCTGCCGCCGGGCTGATGTGCGGATCGAGGCCGCTGCCCGAGGCCGTTACCAGATCCACCGGCACCGGCGCCTTGTTGTCGGGGTCGGCGGCCTGCAGCGCCTCGATGCGCGCCCGTGCGGCATCGGTCAGCGCCGGGTTGCTCGGGCCGAGGTTCGAGCCCACCGACGCCGCCGCGTTGTACGGCATCGGCGCCGTGGCCGACAGGCGGCCCCAGAAGTACTTCGGCTCGGAAAACGGCTGGCCGATCAGCGCCGACCCCACCACCTTGCCGTTCTGCTCGATCAGCGAGCCGGCGGCCTCGTGCGGAAACACCGCACGGGCGATGCCGGTCACCGCGCCGGGATACAGCAGCCCGGTCACCACCGCCAGGCCGACGAACAGCGTCAGCGCCGGCCGCAGCAGGCCCGGCTGGCGGGGTAGGTTGTTTGCGGGGGCGCCCATGGCGGCCTTCGTTTGCGTAGTCATGCGTATTTCTCCTGGAAGGCTCGGCTCAGACCCAGCCGAACAGCGTCAGCAACAGATCGATCAGCTTGATCCCTGCGAACGGCACGATGATGCCGCCCAGCCCGTAGATCAGCAGGTTCCGGCGCAGCAGCACGGCCGCGCCGAGCGGGCGGTAGACCACGCCGCGCAGCGCCAGCGGAATCAGGGCGACGATGATCAGCGCGTTGAAGATCACCGCCGACAGGATCGCGGACGCCGGCGTGGACAGCCCCATCACGTTCAGCAGGTTGAGCTGCGGATACGTGGTGGCGAACGCCGCCGGAATGATCGCGAAATACTTGGCCACGTCGTTGGCCACGCTGAAGGTGGTCAGCGAGCCGCGCGTCATCAGCATCTGCTTGCCGATCTCGACGATCTCGATCAGCTTGGTCGGATTGCTGTCCAGGTCGACCATGTTGCCGGCCTCGCGCGCTGCCTGCGTGCCGCTGTTCATGGCCACGGCCACGTCGGCCTGGGCCAGCGCCGGGGCGTCGTTGGTGCCATCGCCGGTCATGGCGACGAGGCGGCCTTCGCGCTGGTACTCGCGGATCAGCGCCAGCTTGGCTTCGGGGGTGGCTTCGGCCAGGAAGTCGTCCACGCCGGCTTCCGCCGCGATCGACGCCGCCGTGAGGCGGTTGTCGCCGGTGATCATCACCGTGCGGATGCCCATCCGGCGCAGTTCGCCAAAGCGCTCGCGGATACCGGTCTTGACGATGTCCTTGAGTTCCACCACGCCGAGCACGCGCACGCTGTCTTCGGTGCCCTCGGCGATGGCCTCCGCCACCACCAGCGGCGTGCTGCCGGCGCGCGCCACATCGTCCACAGCCTGCATCACGGCGTCCGGGAACTTGCCGGCGCGATCGGTCACGTAGCGGCGCACCGCATCGGCGGCGCCCTTGCGCACGCTGCGCACGTGCACCCCATTAGTGACGTCGACGCCACTCATGCGGGTCTGCGCGGTGAAGGGCACGAACACGGGCGCGTCCAGGCCCTTGCCACCCATCTCGGGGACGGTGGCGTCGGGCTGCTGGCGGGCCAGGGCCACGATGCTGCGGCCTTCCGGCGTCTCGTCAGCCAGCGACGACAGCCACGCGGCTTCGGCCAGCTGGCGCGGGGTCACGCCCGGCGCGCAGATAAAGCGCGCGGCCTGGCGGTTGCCGTGCGTGATCGTGCCGGTCTTGTCGAGCAGCAACACGTCCACGTCGCCGGCGGCCTCCACGGCCCGGCCGGACGTGGCGATCACATTCGCCTCCATCATCCGGCTCATGCCAGCCACGCCGATGGCGGACAGCAGGCCACCAATCGTGGTCGGGATCAGGCACACCAGCAGCGCCACCAGCACCGTCACCGAGACCGGCATGCCGGCCTTGGCCACCATCACGCTATATAGAGAGAACGGTTGCAGCGTGGCCGTGGCCAGCAGCAGCACCAGCGTCAGGCCCACCAGCAGGATGGTCAGCGCCAGCTCGTTGGGGGTCTTCTGGCGCTTGGCGCCTTCCACCATGCCGATCATGCGATCGATAAAGCTCTCGCCGGGGTTGGCGGTGATGCGCACCACGATCCAGTCGGACAGCACGCGCGTGCCGCCCGTGACCGACGAGAAATCGCCGCCCGACTCGCGGATCACCGGCGCGGACTCGCCCGTGATGGCGGACTCGTCGACCGAGGCCACGCCTTCGATGACTTCGCCGTCGCCGGGGATCATGTCGCCGGCCTGGACCAGCACCACGTCACCGCGGCGCAGGTCCGTGGCAATGCGGGCCTCCGTAGCGCCTTCGGCACGGATGTTGGTCCGGCCCGGGCGCAGCACGCGTGCCGTCACCGTGGTCTTCAGCCCCCGCAGCGCGGCGGCCTGCTGCTTGCTGCGGCCTTCGGCCATGGCTTCGGCGAAGTTGGCGAACAGCACCGTGAACCACAGCCAGATGGAGATGGCCAGGATGAAACCGGCCGATTCCCCACCCGGCGCGGGGTTGAACAGCGCGCGCAGGAACAGGATCGACGTGAGCACGCTGCCCGCGTAGACCACGAACATCACCGGATTGCGCAACTGGGCGCGCGGCGACAACTTCCTGAAGGCGTCGACGATGGCCGGCTTGACCAGCTCGGGCGCGAACATGCCGCCCCGGGCCGGCACCTGACGCGGGGTGCGCGCCACCGAAGTGCGCGTCACCGTAGTGTCTTGCTGCATACGATTCTCCACGATTACCGGGCCACCGCCTGGACGGCGGCCGGGATGTGCTGCAACTGCTCGGCCACCGGGCCCAGCGCCAGCGCCGGCACATAGGTCAGCGCGCCCACCAGCAGGACCGAGCCCACCAGCAGCACCACGAACAGCGGGCCGTGCGTCGGCATGGTGCCGGCGGTAGGCGGGGTACGGCGCTTGGCGGCCAGCGAGCCGGCCATCGCCAGCACCGGCACGATGATCCAGAAGCGGCCGAACCACATCGCCGCGGCGAGCAGCGTGTTATAGAACGGCGTGTTGGCGGAGAGGCCCGCGAACGCGCTGCCGTTGTTGTTCGCCGCCGACGAGAGCGCATAGAGGATTTCCGAGAAACCGTGCGTGCCGGGGTTGAACACCCCTGCACGGCCGCCCTCGGTCATGACCGCGATGCCCGTGCCCACCAGCACCAGCAGCGGCGTGACGAGGATCGCCACGGCGGTCATCTTCATCTCGTAGGCTTCGATCTTCTTGCCGAGGTATTCCGGCGTGCGGCCAATCATCAGCCCGGCGATAAACACCGCCAGCACGGCGTAGACCAGCATGCCGTACAGGCCCGAGCCCACGCCGCCGAAGACCACTTCGCCCAGCTGCATCAGCAGCATCGGCACCAGCCCACCGATGGCCGTGAAGGAGTCGTGCATGCCGTTCACCGCGCCGCACGACGCCGCCGTGGTAATCGTCGCGAACAGGGACGTCGCCGAAATGCCGAAGCGCACTTCCTTGCCTTCCATGTTGCCGCCGGCCTGGAGCGCGGAGGCCATGTGGTCGATACCCAGCGACGTCAGCGCCGCGTTGACCTGCTGCTCGGACACCACGGCGGCAATCGCCATGACCACGAAGATCACGGTCATCGACGCCAGCACCGCCACGCCCTGCCGGCGGTCACGCACCATCTCGCCGAAGGCGAAGCACAGCGCCGCCGGGATCAGGAAGATGGCTAGCATTTCCACGAAATTCGTGAACGGCGTAGGGTTCTCGTACGGGTGCGCCGAGTTGGCATTGAAGAAGCCGCCACCGTTGGTGCCGAGCATCTTGATGGCTTCCTGCGACGCCACCGGACCCATCGCCAGCGTCTGCGTGCGGGTCTTGACGTCCTCGGTCACGGGCTGCCCGGCGGTGTCGAGCACGGGCTGGCCGGCTGCGTCCACCTTGGGCTGGGTGTAGGAGAGTTCCGAGACCAGCGTGGCGTCCTGGTAGCGGTCGAAGTTCTGGATCACGCCCTGGCTGACCAGCAGCAGCGCGGTGATCAGCGACAGCGGCAGCAGCACATAGAGCGTGGTGCGCACCAGATCGACCCAGAAATTGCCGAGCGTGGCGGCGCCGTGCCGCGCGAAGCCGCGAATCAGCGCGAACACCACCGCGATGCCGGTGGCCGCCGAGACGAAGTTCTGCATCGTCAGCGCCAGCATCTGGGTGAGGTAGCTCATCGTCGATTCACCGGCGTAGCCCTGCCAGTTGGTATTGGTGACGAAGCTGATGGCGGTGTTGAACGAGGAATCGGGCGAGACCGCGCCGAACGCCTGCGGGTTCAGCGGCAGCATGCCCTGCAGGCGCTGGATCGCGTAGACGAAGACCACGCCGAGCACGTTGAAGACCAGCACAGCGAGGGCGTACTGCTTCCAGCCCATCTCCGCGTCGGCGCGCACGCCGGCCAGGCGGTAGAGCGCGCGCTCGAACGGGCGGCCCCAGGCGGTCAGGCGATAGTCGCCCTCCTCCAGCGCGCGGCGCATGTAGCGGCCGAGGAACGGCGCCACTGCGAACAGGACCGCGAGGTACAGGACCAGCAGCCCGATGAATGGTGTGGACAACGGCGTGGACATCAGAATTTCTCCGGCCGGAACAGGGCAAAAAGCAGATAGAGGAAGATCGCGGCGGCCAGGGCCCCGCTCAGGATGTCGGTCCAGTCCATCAGCGCCCCCGCTCGTCGTCCGTCTGCCGCGCAGACGGCGGGTTGGCGCCCAGCGCGGCGCACAGTGCCAGCAGCGCGCCAGTCAGCGCGCCGAAGGCCAGCAACACGAGGAAATAGATCCCGTCCATACAAACCCCAAATAGGAAAAACGTGAAGGATTCACGTTGACATCACGTTCTGGAGATTAGGGACGGCGGGGTAAAAACGGGGTAGAGAGCGGGAGGAGGGGTGTAAAGAAGATATAAAAACGGCGCCAACCCCAGGCGTGGCGCCGTTTTACAGCCATGGCAGCCATGACCGGCAATGCGGGCGAGGCTAGATCCAGCCTGCCCGGTGCAACTTGCGCCAGAGCCAGGCGCAGGCCGTGGCGGTCACGCCGATGACCACCGGATAGGCGTAATGGAGCTTCAGCTCTGGCATAAAGCTGAAATTCATGCCGTAGAGGCTGAAGATCACGGTCGGCACGGCGAGAATGGCGCCCCAGCCGGCCAGCCGCTTGACCACCTCGTTCTGGCCCACCGTAACCAGCGCGAGGTTGACCTGCACGGCCGTGGTCAGCATCTCACGCACCACGTCCAGCGTGCGGACGATGCGGCTGGCATGGTCCTCGATGTCCCGGAAATAGGCGCGCAGCTCCTTCGGCACCAGTTCCTCGTGCAGCCGGATCAACTGGCTGCAGATGTCCTCCACCGGGTAGACCGCATTGCGCAGCCGCAGCACCTGATGCTTGACCTGGTACAGCCGCTCGATGGCGGCACGGTCGAACTCGTCGCGGAAAATGTTCTGCTCGAGCGCATCGAAGTTGTCCTCCAGCCGGTTGACGATGGGCAGGTAGTGGTCCACCACGAAGTCCATCAGCGCATAGAGCACATAGCCGGGGCCGTTGGCCAGGCCATGCGGGTCGCTCTCGCAGCGCTCGCGCACCGGGGCGTAGGTTGAGCTGACGCCGTGCCGCACCGAGACCACGTAGTTCGGGCCGACGAACAGGTGGGTCTCGCCTACCACCACCTCCTCCCCGACCAGCTGCGCGGTGTTGAGCACCACGAAGACCGAATCGCCGTAGGTTTCCAGCTTGGGCCGCTGGTGGGCGTCCAGCGCGTCCTCCACGGCCAGGTCGTGCAGCCCGAACGCCTGCTGGACCTTGCGCAGCAACGCCAGGTCCGGTTCGTGCAGGCCCAGCCAGACAAAGGTGCCGGGGTCGGCCAGCACGCCGGCGATGGCGTCGAATTCGACCGGACCGAGCTTCTTGCCGCTGCGATAGGCCGCGCAATTGACGATGGCGCCCATGGGAACTCCGTTGTCGAGATGCGCAATCGTAACAAGAGCGTCACCCTTTATGCGAGCGCAAGCGGCATCGCCCGCCACTTTAGCGGTGCGATCCGGCCCCGAAGCCCCGCATCGGGCACGTTCGGGGCCGGGTTCGAGAATTGTTACAGTTCGCCGGAGAACCGACGTTAGAATGTGGCATTTCCACGGTCACCGACTATGTCTCAGAAGAAATCGCCACGCTTCGAGCTGCGCAGTGGCAACGTCGACGCCCTCCTTCTCGCCCTCAAGACCGCCGACATCGACGCGTTGCGGGACGATCTCCTCTCCCGCTTCGAATCGACCCCCGATTTCTTCTCCAATGACGTGGTTGCGCTGGACCTGCGCCGCCTGGAAGGCGATAGCCCCCTGGCGCTGGACCGCGTAATCGACACGCTTTCCACGCTGCGCGCCCGGGCCATTGGCGTGGTGGCGCGCGACGACCAGCGCAGCTGGGCCGAAACCTTCGGCCTGCCGCTGCTGGAAAGCCAGAGCCGGCGTGGCGGCCGGGACGAAGCGGCCCCGGCGGCCTCGCCCGCCCCCGCCGCCAAGGCCGCCGACACCCCGGAATCCACTGCCGCCGAGGCCCCGCCAGTCAACGGCACGGCCTCGGATATCGCCGAGATCATGGCCGCCGCCGCCGCCCCGCGCGCGGTGCCGACCCTGCTGATCGACAAGCCGCTGCGCTCCGGCCAGCAGATCTACGCCCAGGGCGACGTGGTCATCCTGGACCTGGTCAGCTACGGTGCCGAGGTCATCGCCGAAGGCAACATCCATATCTACGCCCCGCTGCGCGGCCGCGCGCTGGCGGGTGTCAAGGGCAACCCGGACGCGCGCATCTTCTGCACATGCCTGGAACCCGAGCTGATTTCCATCGCCGGCATCTACCGGACCGCCGAGCAGACGCTCCCGGCCGATGTGCTCGGCAAGTCGGCCCAGGTGCGCCTGGCCGACGAAAAGTTGATTCTCGAACCGCTGCGGATGAAATAACCGCGCTAACCCATCGGTACGGCCGGCCCGCCCGGTACGAAATACCCTGCACCCATACTGGACCATAGAGCCATGGCAAAAATCATCGTTGTGACCTCCGGCAAGGGAGGCGTTGGCAAGACCACCACCAGCGCGAGCTTCGCCGCCGGCCTGGCCCTGCGGGGCCACAAGACGGCCGTGATCGACTTCGACGTCGGCCTGCGCAACCTCGACCTGATCATGGGTTGCGAGCGCCGTGTGGTGTATGACCTGATCAACGTGGTCCAGGGCGAAGCCAACCTGAACCAGGCGCTGATCAAGGACAAGAAGTGCGAGAACCTGTTTATCCTGCCGGCCTCGCAGACGCGGGACAAGGACGCGCTGACCCGCGACGGCGTGGAGAAGGTCATCAACGGCCTGGTGGACATGGGCTTCGAGTTCATCGTCTGCGACTCCCCGGCAGGCATCGAGTCCGGCGCGCTGATGGCGATGTACTTCGCCGACGAGGCGCTCGTCGTGACCAACCCGGAAGTCTCGTCCGTGCGCGACTCGGACCGCATCCTCGGCATCCTGGCCTCGAAGACCAAGCGCGCCAGCGAAGGCGGCGAGCCGATCAAGGAGCACCTGCTGATCACGCGCTACAACCCGAAGCGCGTGCACGGCGGCGAAATGCTGTCGCTGACCGACATCCAGGAAATCCTGCGCATCAAGCTGATTGGCGTGGTACCGGAATCGGAAGCCGTGCTGCACGCGTCCAACCAGGGCACGCCGGCCATCCACCTGGAAGGCAGCGACGTGGCCGACGCCTATGGCGACGTGGTGGACCGCTTCCTGGGCAAGGACAAGCCGATGCGTTTCACCGACTACCAGAAGCCGGGCCTGCTCTCGCGCCTCTTCGGTAACAAGTAAGGAGGACTCATCCCATGTCGATCCTGTCCTTCCTGCTGGGGGAGAAGAAGAAGTCAGCGTCGGTCGCCAAAGAGCGGCTGCAGATCATCCTCGCCCATGAGCGCACCGGCCATTCCGCGCCGGCCGATTACCTGCCGGCCCTCCAGCGCGAACTGGTAGCCGTGATATCCAAGTATGTGAAGATCAGCGACCAGGACCTGCGCGTCAGCCTGGAGCGCCAGGACAACCTCGAAGTGCTCGAGGTGAAAATCGAAATCCCGCAAAACTGACCGCTTTCGGCATTTTCGGTATTCGCTTTTCGGTTTTCGGTTTTCGGATTAATTCGAGTTTCTCGGTCCTGAACGGCGCCCGGATACCTTCCGTGCGCCGTTATTCCATTATCTAAGGGATAACCCGCCCCTCTCAAGTAGGGGCTTTATGCATTGCAGCAACCCTCCGCGTGGTGGTTGCGATCGCGCCTGCACACCCGCCCCACCGCTCGCCGTCCCACGTCCATGCACTGCCCTGGCGCACGCTGCAATGCACCATTATCACGAGGGTCTGACATTGTGTAGCGGCAAACCAACGAAATTGCACCAAATGTCTCTCTAGAGTGCCGGTTCACGCTGCTTTTATGTCCGAAAGTTCCGTGTTTTGTTAAATTTTCGCGGCGTTTACTGCAAACGTAAACCTTTGTGCCAGCCGTGATCCGGTTACGGCACAACCACAAGACAGAAAAGGAGCACCATGAAGAAATCGCTACTCACCCTCGCCATTGGCAGTCTGCTGGCCGGCAGCGCCTACGCACAGACGTCGGTGACGCTGTACGGTATCGTTGACCAGAGCATCCGCTTCCAGACCAACGCTGACGCAGGCAACCACAGCCAGACCCAACTGACCAACGGCGCGATCACCAACAGCCGTTGGGGTATCAAGGGCAGCGAAGCACTGGGCAACAACCTGAAGGCCATCTTCCAGCTGGAAAACGGCTTCGATCCGGATACCGGCCGCGCAAACCAGAACGGTTCGCTGTTCGGTCGTCAGGCGTACGTGGGCCTGTCGGGCGAGTTCGGCACGGTCAAGCTGGGCCGCCAGTACACCGAAGGCTTTAATTTCTTCGGCGACTTCGATCCGCTGACCATCGGCAACTACGACAACAACGCCTGGCCGTTCTTCCTGACGCAATTCCGCAACAACAACGTCGTCAGCTACGCAGGTTCGTTCGCAGGCCTGAACGTCGGCGCCAGCTATGGCTTCGGCGAGTCCGCAGGCAGCATGACGCGCAGCCAGTACTGGGGTACCCGCGCTTCCTACGACATCGGGCCGTTCGGCTTCGGTGGCGTGTACCAGGAAGTCCGCGACCCGCTCGGCAACAAGCAGCAGATGTGGGGCGCCGCCGGCAAGGTCGGCTTTGGCGCGGCCAAGGTCTTCCTGGGCTACATCGGCGGCAAGGACCGCACTGGCCTGATCGACGCCAACTTCTTCTCGCCGGCCAACACTGCCAACCCGATCCCGGCTGGCGGCAACGCACAGGCCAACCCGCGTGAAGACATGATCGGCTACGTCGGCGCGACCTACCAGGTCACCCCGGCACTGGCCGTGACCGGCGTGTTCTACGGCGATCACATCAAGGGCAAGAACGGCCTGGACAACAGCGGCAACCGCTACACCGGCGTGCTGCTGGCCGAGTACTCGCTCTCCAAGCGTACCCAGGTGTACGGCACCGTCGACTACAACAAGGTCACTGGCGCCGCAGTCACCGAACTGCCTGGCAAGAACAACCAGACGGGCGTGGCCGCAGGTATCCGCCACATCTTCTGATTGTTGGTCTGACCGCATCGCAGAAAGGCACCTTCGGGTGCCTTTTTGTTTTTCAGGGCGGCGGGTAATGCCTGCCGTCATCAGAGATTGGGGCCCAGCGCCGGCTGCCGCCCCGCTGCACGACGCCTGCGCGTGCCGCCAGTTGGCGCCGCATCGGGCTTGGGTGCCGGCCCCGCCGAGGCATCGCGGCCGAGCAACTCCAGCCGGTAGCCGTGCGTGTACAGCGGGACGATGCGCACACCGTTGTCGGGCCAGAGCCCCAGCTTGTTCCGCACGCGCGAGATGTGGGTGTCGATGGTGCGGGACATCGGCGGGATGTCGCGCCCCCAGACCGCCACGACCATGTGTTCGCGCGGTACCACCCGGCCGGCGTTGCGGAACAGCAGCAGGGCGAGGTCGAATTCCTTGGGCGTCAGCGCCACCTTCTGGCCGTGGCACGTCGAGGCCCGGGTGGCCAGGTGGAAGGCGAAGCAGCCCCAGGCCATGCTGCCGTCGCGCGACTGGCGCAGGTCCGGGTACGCGCGGCGCAGCAGCGCCTCGATCCGCGCGGCCAGTTCCTGCGGGCGGATCGGCTTGACCATGTAGTCGTCCGCGCCGGCCGCCAGCGTGGCCACGATGTCCCGCTCGCTATCCAGCCCGGTCAGGAACATCACCGGCACGCGGGCGTCCAGATGGGCGCGCACCCACGCCAGCACCTCGCGCCCGCTGACCTGCGGCGCGTGCCAGTCCAGCAGCAACAGGTCGAACGTGACCTTGCGCAGGGTCAGCAGCATGCGCCGGCCATCGTCGAACGTCACGCACTCGTGGCCGGCGGCCGTCACGATCTCGCGAATCCGCGCGGCGTGCCCGGCGTCTGGCTCCAGCGAAGCAATCCTCAATCCCATCGTCGTTGCGCGCCCCCGAGGCGCATCCTTTGTCTGCCATTCGAGCATTAGAGGCCGGGACGCGGCGCAACCCTATAAGACGATGCTCATTTTTAGTCGGCAACAAATGTTTACTTCGTGCCGGCGGGCGCGCGACCTACCATGGCCGCATCGAGACAAGCCGAGGGAGGCCCATCGTGAAGATCGCCGCGCTGGCGGACAACCCGTCCCGCGCCGGGATGCTCAGGCACGCGCTGCACCGCGGCGGGCATGTCGTGCGCTGCTTCGGGTGTGGAAAGTCGATGACGGACGCGGTGCGGGATACCCGCTACGACGTGCTGCTGCTGGACCGTGCCAGTTCCATCGCCGCCGCGACGGCCGCGTGCGACGTGCTGAAATGGGTGCGCGACACGCTCGGGCAGGGCGTGCCCGTGATGATGCTGGGCCGGGGCGACGACGAGGCACAGGTGGCGGCCTGCCTGGCGGCCGGCGCCGATGCCTACGTGGGCGAGGCGGGGCGCGGGGCCGAGCTGCTGGCGCGCGTGGAGGCGCTGGCGCGGCGCGCGGCGGTGCCGGGGATGCTGGCCGGCACCGTGGCACCGGCAGGCTTCGGCGACATGCCCGAGCAACTCGTCACCGGCGTGTACCGCTTCGTCACGGCCGAGCGCCAGGCCTGGGTGGGCGGTGTGCCCGTGGCGCTGGCGCCCAAGGAGTTCGCGCTGGCCCTGCTGCTGTTCCGCAACCTGGGCACGCTGGTACTGCGCGAGGCGATGATCCGTCATGTCTGGCCGGATGCAGGGGTCCACACGCACGCGCGCACCGTGGACAGCCACCTCTCGCGCGTGCGGACCAAGCTGGCGCTATGGCCCCGCAACGGCGTGATGCGGCGGGCAATCCACCGGCTGGGCAGCCGGCTGGACCTGGTGTAGCCGATGATGGACCGCGGGCGCTCAATCGGCCAGTCAATCGGCCAAATAGTCGGCCAATCAGTCGGCCTTGATCCCGGCTTCCTTGACGATACGCGCGTTGTCTTCCGATTCCGCGCGGACGGCGGCGGCGAACTGCGCGGCGGTGCCGCCGGTGGGCACCTCGCCGCCCTTGAGCAGGCGCTCGCGCACATCCGGCTCGCCCAGCGCCTTGTTCAGCTCGGCATTGAGCCGGTTGATGATGGCCGGCGGCGTCTTGCCCGGGGCGAAGATGCCGAACGTCGAAGTCAGGTTGGCCTTGGGATAGCCGAGTTCGGCGAAGGTCGGCACCGCCGGCAGGCTCTCCAGGCGCTTGGGCGCGCCCACGGCCAGCGCGCGCAGGCGGCCTGCCTGCATGTGCTGGGTCAGCATGGGGCTGGCGTTGGTGCTCATCACCTCGAACTGCGCGCCCAGCGCGTCGTTCATCTGCTGGCCGGCGCCCTTGTAGGGAATCAGCGTGATGTCGGCCTTGGACTTCGCCTTGACCTGCTCGAGCATTACGTGCCCGACCGTGCCCAGACCCGAGGTAGCCCAGCGGACCGAACCCGGCTTGGCCTTGGCCTGCGCGACGAGGTCCGGGAAGGCCTTGCCGGCGAAGCCCGAGGTGGCCACCACGAGCACCGGCGAGTACATGACGCTCATGACCGGCGCCACGTCGTGCTCGGGGTCATAGTTGACGCGGCCCACGTGCGGGTTCAGCGTCAGCGGGCTGGTGGAGGCGAAGCCGATGGTGTAGCCGTCCGGTGCGGCCTTGGCCACGGCGTCGATGCCAATGCTGCCGCCAGCGCCGGCCTTGTTCTCGACCACCACGGACGTGCCCATCTGCACGGACAGCTTCTCGCCCAGCGCACGGGCCACGGCATCGCTGATGCCGCCGGTCGGGTAGGCCACGATCACACGGATCGGGCGGCTCGGATAGGCGTCGGCTGCGTGAGCGGTGGAAACGAAGGACGGGGCCGCAAGCGTGGCGACGGTGAAGACGGACAGGGCCGCCAGCAGCGGCTTGGAAAAGGCAGGAACCATGGTGGGGATGGGGCGGGAGGGTTGCTGATGGATAGGCGCTATCTTAGCCGAAGGGCCCCGGCGGCCGAACCGCCGGCCTGCCATTCCAGCCCTTCCGGGCCGTCCAGCCAACGCGGCGAAGCTGTTTCAGCGCACGAGCGGGTGTTCCGGCACCCACGAGACGAACAGTTCGTTGGCGCGGTCGTACAGCCGCCACGCCGTGCCGCACTCGCGGCAGGTGAAGGACAGCATGCTGAACGGCACGCCGGCCGCGCTGGCGCTGACGTGGGGCGCCGTGTTGCGCAGGGCCAGGCAGGCGTGCGGCTCGCGGCGGCGCGGGTCCTCGGCCAGGGCCAGACAATGGGCGCAGGCGGGGCGGGTGGGTACCGGCAGGGGCGGGGCGGCTGGCATGGCGGGATGACCGGAAAACGGGGGCACGGCGGACTTCATGCCCGTCATGATGCCGCAAAACGCCGGCGTTGGCCCCATCTGACCGTGTTGGGGCGGTGGCCGGGCTATGTCGCGCCATGTCTGCTGCGTGCGCGCGACAGGCTGGCGTTTTCACGCAGCATCGCGTTTGGCGCACTTTACGCGGCGGCGCCATGCGCTCAAGATTTCCGATCCTACATTGCCATCTCAAGGAACCTGACTGCATGTCATCCGTTCGTCGCCCCCGCTTCCCTGCCCTGCGCGCCCTCCCGTTCGCACTGGCACTCGCCGCCGCCTGCGCCGCCACCGCCCACGCCGCCCCGGTGGAGCCGGCCTACCAGCTCGCCCAGCAGGAGAAGCCCGCGCTGATCGCCACGCTGAAGGATCTGGTGTCGATCGAATCCGGCAGCAAGGACATCGAGGGCCTCGACCGCATCGCCGCGCTGATCCGGGAGCGGCTGGCCGCGCTCGGCGGCGACGCCAAACTGGTCGAGCCGACCGAGATCTACCGGATGGAAGACACGCCGGAGAAGGTCGGCAAGATGGTCATGGCCCAGTTCAAGGGCACCGGACGCCGGAACATCATGTTGATCGCCCACATGGACACCGTGTACCTGCGCGGCATGCTCGCGCAGCAGCCGTTCCGCGTGGACGGCGACCGCGCCTACGGGCTGGGCATTGCCGACGACAAGAATGGCGTGGCCGTGATCCTCCACACGGTGGCCATCCTGCAGAAGATGAAGTTCAAGGACTACGGCACGCTGACGGTGCTGATCAACGGCGACGAGGAAATCAGCTCGCCGGGCGCCCGCGCCATGATGACCAAGCTCGGGGCGCAGCAGGACGCCGTGTTCTCGTGCGAGGCCACGCGCGTCACGGGTGACCGCCTGTCGCTGGCGACGAGCGGCATCGGCGCGATTTCGCTGAAAGTCGAGGGCAAGGCGTCGCACGCGGGCAGCGCGCCGGAGCTGGGCCGCAATGCGCTGTACGAGCTGTCGCACCAGATCCTGCAGATGCGCGACCTGTCCAACCCGGACACCGGGCTCAAGGTCAACTGGACGATCTCCAGCGCGGGCACCAACCGCAACGTGATTCCGGCCGTGGCCACGGCGCAGGCCGATGTGCGCGTGCTCCGCACCGCCGACTACGACGGCCTGGAGCGCACGCTGCAGGAGCGGGTCAAGCAGAAGCTGATTCCGGACACCAGGGTCGAGGTCAAGTTCGAGCGCCGCCGGCCGCCGCTTGAAGTCACCCAGGCCGCGCGCACGCTGGCGGCCCATGCGCAGGGCATTTATTCGGAAATCGGCGAGAAGCTGATGGTGTATGACACCGCAGAAGGCGGCGGCACTGACGCGGCGTTCGCGGCGGCGGGCACCAAGGCGCCGGTGATCGAGCGATTCGGGCTGCGCGGCTTTGGCGCGCATTCGAACGATGCCGAGTATGTGGACCTGAACTCGGTCACGCCGCGCCTGTACCTGTTGACGCGGATGATCATGGATGTGTCGCAGGACAAGGCGGGGAAGTAGGCGATCCACGAGAAAACGCCCCTCTCATGCACGCAGGAGAGGGGCGCAGGACCGAGGCGACTTACGCTGCGGCGGTCGTCTTCCGTCCGCCGAGGTCTGGCAGGAACACCGCCAGCAGGCCGAGCAGCGGCAGGAAGGCGCAGACGTCGTACACAGTCTTGATGCCGTGCGTATCGGCCAGGGTGCCGAGCACGGCGGCGCCGATGCCGCCCATGCCGAAGGCGAAGCCGAAGAAAAGGCCGGACACCATGCCGACCTTGCCCGGAATCAGCTCCTGGGCGAACACGAGGATGGCCGAGAACGCCGAGGCCAGGATGAAGCCGATCACGAACGAGAGCACGCCGGTCCAGAACAGGTTGGCGTGCGGCAGCATCAGCGTGAACGGCGCCACGCCGAGGATGGACGCCCAGATCACGCGCTTGCGGCCGATGCGGTCGCCAATCGGGCCGCCGAGGATGGTGCCGGCTGCCACGGCGAACAGGAACACGAACAGGTAGATCTGCGAGGTCTGGCGGGTCAGCCCGAACTTATCCATGAGATAGAACGTGTAGTACGTGTTCAGGCTCGCCATGTAGAAGTACTTCGAGAAGATCAGCAGCAGCAGCACCGCGATGGCGCGGACCACGGTGCGGGTCGGCAGCGGCTTGGCCGCCGTGCCGGCGCCCTTCTTCTTGGCCGCTCGCTCGGCCAGGTGGCGACCGTACCAGCCGCCAATCTGCCAGAGCACGGCAATCGCCAGCAGCGCGGCCAGCGAGAACCACGCCACGCTGCCCTGCTGGTGGACGATCCACGCCGCCAGCAGCGGTCCCATGGCGCTACCGCCGTTGCCACCCACCTGGAAGATCGACTGGGCCAGCCCGTGCTGGCCGCCCGAGGCCATGCGCGCCACGCGCGACGACTCCGGATGGAAGATCGAAGAGCCGGTACCCACCAGCGCCGCCGCCACCAGCAGCACGCCATAGGTTGGCGCCACGGACAGCAGCAGCAACCCACACAGCGTAAAGCCCATGCCGATGGCCAGCGAATGTGGCTTCGGATGCTTGTCTGTATACAGGCCGACGATCGGTTGCAGCAGCGACGCGGTGATCTGGTACGTCAGCGTCAGCAGGCCGATCTGGGTGAAGCTCAGGTTGAAGCCGCCCTTGAGCATCGGATAGATGGCCAGGATCAGCGACTGGATCATGTCGTTGAGGAAGTGCGCGAAGCTGATCGCGTACAACACGCGGAAGCGCGTGCCTTCCTCACGGTGCGCCGCTTCGACGGCGGGGGCGGGATTGACGGTTGTGCTCATGGTGCGGGGGCGCATTGGCCGGTCGTCTGGTTAAAAGTGACGATCGCATCGTAAATGGCAAATTTTCGCCTGTCCTGCGAAAATGGGGCCGGAACCTTGGAGAAAAGGACATGCCGCCCACCCCTCGCAGCCGGAAAGCGGCGCCGCCGCCGGTTGAGTGGATCGACCGCACCACGCCGGGCGCCCGGCGCCTGCCGGCCGATGCCCCGCACGACCCCGATGCCGACGCCCGCGCCGACACCTACGCGGCAGCGCCAGCCTACCTCCGCTTCGACCGCGGCCCGATGCCGGTGACCGCCATGGCTGCCGACTACGCCCCGGGCCACGTCACCAAGCCGCACCAGCATCCGCACGCGCAGTTGATCCACGCAATGCACGGCGTGATGGTGGTCTCCACGGCGGACGGCCAGTGGATCGTGCCGCCCACGCGCGGCATGTGGATGCCGGGCGGCACGGTGCACTGGATCCGCATGGTCGGCCGGGTGCAGATGCGCACCGCCTATATCCGCCCGGACGCCGCGCCGGATCTGCCCACCCGCTGCACGGTGCTCGGCGTCACGGCGCTGCTGCGCGAGCTGATCCTGGCCGCCATCGACATCGCCCTGCCCTATGCGCCGGATTCGCGCGACGGCCGGCTGATGCGGCTGCTGCTGGATGAGGTGCTGCTGGTGCCGACCCTGCCGCTGCACCTGCCGCGCCCCAGCGATGCCGGCCTGCGGCGGATCTGCGATGCGATTGTCGAAAGCCCGGACACCGACCTGACCCTGGCCGACTGGGGAGACTCGCTGGGGGTGGATCCGAAGACGATCCAGCGGCGGTTCGCGCGCGAGACCGGCATGACCTTCGGCCAGTGGCGCCAGCAGGCACGGCTGCTGGCCGCGCTGGAGCGCCTGGCGGCGGGGGCGAAGGTGGTGGATGTGGCGCTGGACATGGGCTATGGCAGCCCGAGCGCCTTTGCGACGATGTTCCGGCGCCAGTTCGGCGTGCCGCCCAGCGCCTTCTTCCGATAACTGCCCGATGTCCGATGGGGGCTCAGGCAGTGCTCAGGCCCCGCTCAGGCCCCGCTCAGACCCCGCTCAGGCTCCGTCCAGGTAACGCTCGGCCAGCCGGGTCCAGTACGCCGCGCCCACGGTCAGATTCTGGTCGTTGAAGTCGTAGCCGGCGTTGTGCAGCAGCGGCTGGTTGGCGCCGTTGCCCATCCGCACGAAGCAGCCCGGGCGCTGTTGCAGGAAGTACGCGAAGTCCTCGCTGCCCGCAATCCGGTGGAAATTCGGCACGGCACGCTCCGGCCCCACCAGTTCCTCGGCCACCTGGCGCGCGAATTCGGTTTCGGCCTCGCTGTTCACCAGCACCGGGTAGCCGCGCACGTAGTCGATATCGACCGTGGCGCCGTAGCCCTCGGCGTGCGACGTGGCCAACTGGCGGATGCGCGCCTCCATCGACGCCCGCACCTCGGGGTTGAACGACCGCACGCTGATTTCCATGCGCGCGCTGTCCGGAATCACGTTCGGGGCGTGGCCGGCGTGCAGCGTGCCAATGGTCACCACGGCGGTCTCGTTCGGATCCACATTGCGCGCGACCACCGATTGCAGCGCCATCACCAGGCTGCCGGCCACCAGGATAGGGTCGATCGACTGGTGCGGGCGCGCCGCGTGGCCGCCCTTGCCCCGGATCGTGATGGCCACCGTGTCGCAGGCCGCCATGAACGGGCCGGACCGGAACATGAACGTGCCGGCTTCCACGCCTGGATGGTTGTGCAGGCCGAAGATGGCATCGCAGGGAAACCGCTCGAACAGGCCGTCGGCCAGCATCCGCTCCGCCCCGCCGCCCGCGCCGATTTCCTCGGCCGGCTGGAAGATCAGGTGGATGGTGCCATTGAAGCGGCGGGTCCGCGCCAACTGGCGGGCGGCGCCCAGCAGCATGGTGGTGTGACCGTCGTGGCCGCACGCGTGCATCTTGCCCTCATGGACGCTGGCGTAGGGCAAACCCGAGCGCTCGTGGATGGGCAGCGCGTCCATATCGGCGCGAATGCCCACGCTCCGCTTGCCCGTACCGGCGCGCAGCGTGCCCACCACCCCGGTGCCACCCACCCCGCGCGTGACCTGATAGCCCCACCCCTCCAGGCGGGACGCTACCAGTTCGGCGGTGCGGATCTCGTTGAAGGCCAGTTCGGGGTGCTGGTGGATGCTGCGCCGGATGTCCTGCAGCTCGTCGTGACAGTCGAGCGTGTCGTGCAGCGTGCAGTAGGAGCGCGTGGGGGATTCGGTGGAGCCGTTCGCGAGCTTGACCGCGACGGTCTTCAATATCGATTCTATTTCGGGGGCATGTTCAGACATGGCGTTGCTCTTGTGGCTTGCATGTATGAACAGTATTTCACGCAGGGTCGAAGGGTAAAACCCAGATTGCGGATTTCGTGCGTATGCGCCCTAAACCGTGCCAAAACTGTTGCCCTTAGGGGACGCTTTGTGTGGAACTGCGACCCTTTGTATGAAGACGTTTCAGCGGGGAACCCGAAAGTCCCCCTTTTTCCGGCAAGGATGTCGGACAGGGGCCGACGCCCGACTCAGCGCTCGCCGTATGGCACGACCTGCTGGGTCTGCTCCCCCAGGCCGGCGATGCCGAGGCGCATGGTGTCTCCCGCGCGCAGATAGCGCGGCGGCTTGAACCCCATGCCCACACCCGGCGGCGTGCCGGTGGCGATCAGGTCGCCGGGCAGCAGGGTCATGAAGCGGCTGACATAGCTGACCACGGTAGCGACATCGAAAACCATGGTTGCGGTGCTGCCTTTCTGCATACGCTCGCCGTTCACGTCCAGCCACATCGGCAGGTTCTGGGGCTCGGGCACCTCGTCGCGCGTGACCAGCCAGGGGCCGACCGGGCAGAAGGTGTCGCAGCCCTTGCCCTTGTCCCAGGTGCCGCCCCGCTCGATCTGGAACTCGCGCTCGGACACATCGTTGACCACGCAGTAGCCGGCCACGTGCTCGAGCGCCTGAGCCTTCGACACATTGCGCGCGGTGGTGCCGATGACCACGCCCAGTTCCACCTCCCAGTCGGATTTTTCCGAACCGAACGGCAGCATCACGGCGTCGTTGGGGCCGTTCAGCGAGGAATTGGCCTTCAGGAAGACGATCGGCTCGGCCGGCAGCGGCATGCCGGCTTCGGCGGCATGGTCAGCGTAGTTCAGGCCGATGGCGATGATCTTGCCGATGCCGGTCCAGGGCACGCCGTGGCGGGCGCCCTCCACCAGCGGCAGCGTGGCGGGGTCGATCGCGGCCAGCCGGGCCAGCGCGGCGGGCGCCAGTTCGTCCGGGCCGATGTTGCCGATCACGGCGGAGAGGTCGCGCACGCGGCCATCACGATCCACGACGCCCGGGCGCTCTGCACCGGGCTGTCCTACGCGTACTAGTTTCATGGTGATTTCCTTGGTTTCTGGCCAGCCGTGGGAAGGGGGACGGCAAGGAAACCGAGGATAGCCGGAATCTGGCCGGCTTGTCCTGTGCCGCAGCGCAGACATCCCCGGCGGCGAAGTACGGCCAGGATCACCGCTGGGGTCACCACCGCGCGCTATGTCAGCGCGCCGGCCGGCACGCGATAGTGCGAGCTGTCGAGCAGGTCGAGCCCGCATTCGAGCTGCCCCACCCAGTCGATGAAGCGCTTCACCATCGCCCGGCCCCGGAAAGACGGCCCGTGCTGCGGCACGATCCATTCGATATCCATGGTGCGCGCCATCTCGGCCCAGAGCCGACACGCCCGGTTACCGCTCATATAGCGGCGATGGAACGGCAGCATGCGCGGGAGATGGGCATCGAAGTCCTCCACCACTGCGCCGGCCTCGGCCGACGTGGTCATGGCCGCGCCCAGATCGCCGGAGAACAGGATCTTGCTGATGGGATCGTAGAAGTGGAAATTGCCCTCCGAATGGAGGAAATGGGCCGGGACGGCAACCAGCTGGCTCGCCCCAAGCGGCACGACCATGCCGGCATCCGGAATACCGACCACGCGGCCGGCCATCTTCCCGGCCTGGCAGATATGGGGCAGGAAGCGCGCCCAGACCTGCGAGATCAGCACCTTGCTGTCCAACGCCGTCAGCCAGCGGCCCACCGACGCCACGATGTCCGGGTCGGCATGCGAGGCCAGCACGTAGTCGAGCCGCTTGGGCGGAAAGTGGCGGCTGATCGCCATATACAGCTCGCCGTAGGTCAGCGGGCCGCCGGGGTCGATCAACGCCCCGTGGCCGTGGTTGACCACCAGGAACTGGTTGGACTGCACGACTTCCCCATCGCCATCGTCCACCAGGTCGGTGAACACCATGCAGACATGCTCGCTCGATTCATATAGCGCGATAGCCATCGCGACCCCCTTTCGCTCGTTTTTGTTTTGAATCGGCGAAAGTACCAGCGGGGCCGGTTCGACCTTTGACGGGGATCAAAGGTCGGTCATGCGGTCAGCGCGTGCTGAGCAGCTTCTCGATCGTGGCGACGAACTGCTTGTCGTCCGGCTTGACCATGCTGTTGTAGCTGCCGACGACCTGACCCTTGCGGTCGATCAGGTATTTATAGAAGTTCCACTTCGGCGCCGTGCCGGTTTCCTTGGCCAGCAGCTCGTACATCGGGTTGGCATCGCTGCCGCGCACGTGGGACTTGCCCAGCATCGGGAATTTGACGCCGTAGGTGTTGTAGCAGAAGTCGGAAATTTCCTTGGAGGAACCGGGCTCCTGCGAGAAATCGTTCGACGGGAAGCCCAGCACGACCAGGCCGCGCTCCCGGTACTTGGCGTAGAGCGCCTCGAGGCCCTCGTACTGCGGCGTGAACCCGCAGTAGCTGGCCGTGTTGACCACCAGCACGACCTTGCCGGCGTACTGGCACAGGTTCTGGGGCGACTCGTCCTGCAGGCGCGGGAACTTGAAGTTGAGCGTTGCCGGGCAGCTGCCAGCCGCGGCGGCTGCCGGGGTGAGGGTCGATTTCTCGGCGGCGTGGGCCGCGCGCGGCAGCAGGCTGGCCGTGGCTGCGGCCATCGCGGACACCGCCAGGGCGGCGAGCAGCGCGCGGCGCTGCAGCGTCAGGGTGGCCGTGCGCGGGTGGCGCGTCCGGGTCGGGGGGACCATGCGGGTCATGACGGGCGACTCCATATTGGGGCGTGAAGGGTGGCCTCCGCAGTCTACGCCTTCGTCGGGTTCACTGCACTCCGCACGGCAGCATCATGGGGGATGGCGGCCGTCAGTCAGGCCGTCAGTCCGGGGGACAGTCCGGGGTCAGTCCATCACCGCCGTCGCGGCGTGCTCGGTCACGCTGGTGCGCAGCTCCAGGTCCGGCATGCGGCGCACGATCAGTAGCGCCACAACCGCCGCCACCGCGCCCGCCGCGAAAATCAGCTGGAAGCCCGATTCCACGCCGGCGGACAGCACCTGCCGCACAGCCGGCGACAGATGCGCCATCGCCTCGCTGCCGTGGCGCAGCGCGCCAAGGTCCAGCGCCTGGGTCACCCCGGCGCGGGCCATCGCCTCGCGGAACTCCAGCGCCAGCAGCGTGCCCGCCAGCGCGCCGCCAATCGCGCTGCCGAGCGAGCGCACCACCAGCAGCGCGCCGGTGCCCGCGCCCATGTCGCGGCGCTCGAGCGCGTTCTGTACCGAAATCAGCGTGCCGACCATCGCCATGCCCAGCCCCACGCCGCCCACCGTCATGGCGAGCAGGACGGCGGCCGTGGGCACGTCCGGCGTGGCAGCGGCCAGCGCGCTCAGGCCGATGGCGGCGGCCACGAAGCCGGCGCTGAGAATGCCGCGCATGCGTCCCATGCGCGGCGCCAGCCAGGCCACCACGAGGTTGCCCGCTACGGTGGACAGCAGGAATGGGACCACCAGCAGGCCGGACATCGACGCATCGGCGTTGCGCGCCAGCTGGAAATGCAGCGGCAGCGCGAAGATGCACAGGAAGATATTGAGCGCGGCCAGCGCCGATGCGCCCACGCCCATCACATAGGCACGGTTGCGGAACAGGCGCGGCGGCAGCATCGGATCCGCCGCGCGGCGCTCCTGCCAGGCCAGCAGTGCCAGCGCGCCGGCCGTGATGGCCAGCAGCGCGCCGGTTTCCAGGGAAATCCAGTCGAAGGCATCGCCGGCCCAGCTCATGGCGAGCAGGAAGGCGATGATGGCCACCGCCAACAGCAGTGCGCCCAGCCAGTCCACGCGGGGCCGGCCGCCGCGCGGGCGCAGCGTGGCCAGGCCCCGGTAGCACATCGCCATGGCCAGCGCGCCAAGCGGCACGTTGATCCAGAACAGCCAGCGCCAGGACAGGTGATCGGACACCCAGCCGCCCACCAGTGGCCCGGCGATGGATGCCATCGCCCAGACCATCGCCAGATAGCCCTGGTAGCGCCCGCGCTGGCGCGGCGCCACCACGTCCGCAATGGCCGCCTGCGCCAGCGACATCAGCCCGCCGCCGCCCACGCCCTGCAACGCCCGGAACAGGATCAGCTGCGTCAGCGACTGCGCCATCGCGCACGCCACGGAGGCGAGGATGAACAGCGTAATGGCCACCATCAGCAGGCGCCGCCGCCCGAAGCTATCGGACAGCTTGCCGTACAGCGGCGTGGTGACGGTGGAGACGATCAGATAGGCGGTGACGATCCACGACAGGTGGCCGAATCCGTTGAGATCATTCGCAATGGCGGGTACGGCGGGGATGACCACGGTCTGGTCCAGCGCCGCGAGCAGGATACATAGCACGATGCCGCCAATCACCCGCATGATGGCGCGGTGATCGTGGACGATGGGCGGGTGTTCGGGAACGGAGGCGGTAGCCTCCACGGCGGATTGCGGCGAGGTGGGCGACGACATGTGGCTACGGCGGGATGGAGGCTGTGGGGACCATCCCTGCGTCGGAGATGGCTTAATTCAGTATCCGCATAATTATATGCGGAAGCCTTCGTTGACGTAGCAATGAATTTTGGCGGAAAGTGGCCACGGCGCCACATCTGGCATCCGTGGCCTGTTGGTCGCTAGCGCGACCCGCCGGTGATGTAGTGTTCGAGCTGCTCGATCACGAAACGCTGTTCGCTGATGATGTTGTTCACGAGGTCGCCGATCGACAGCATGCCGAGCAGTTCGTCCCCTTCCATGACGGGCAGGTGGCGCAGGCGGTGCCGCGTCATCAGGCTCATGCACTCGTCCGTGGTCTGGTCCGCCCGCACATAGATCACCGCTGAAGTCATGATCTCCCGCACCAGCGTCTCGCGCGACGTACGTTGCATCAGGATCACTTTCCGGGCGTAGTCACGCTCGCTCAGGATGCCCTGGATCTTGCCGTGCTCCATCACCAGCAACGCGCCGATGCCTTTCTCCGCCATCAGTTGCAGCGCGGCGTAGACCGTCGCTGAAGGAGGAATGCTGAAGATCGCCTGATTTGGCTTCGCTTCCAGAACCTGCCGTGCGGTTTTCATAGACCGACTCCTTGTTGCTGCTGTCTGGGTAAATCGTTGCGCCCGCGCGGCCGCGCGTCTTTCACCCCCGATGCGCCGCCGGCCTGCTCTTTCAGATTAGCAAAGGATAGTCAGCGCTTACAGGGTGACTTTCACGAATCTTTGTAAGCAATCTGACATAGCTGATTGTTTCTTCCTGCGCACAATTCCCCTGATAGTGAAGTCGCGCGTTACTCCGTCAGCATCCGCACCCGCACCTTGCGGTTCTTGACCTTGCCATCGTTGAGCCGCTTGACCGCTTCCTTGCCGATGGCACGATCCACGGCGATGTACGTGGACATCTCCATCACGTTGATCTTGCCCACCTGGTCCTTGGTGAAGCCGGCCTCGCCGGTCAGCGCGCCGAGGATGTCGCCCGCGCGGATCTTTTCCTTGCGGCCACCCAGCATCTGGAGCGTGACCATGGGCGGCAGCAGGCGCTCCTTGCTCGTGGGCACCAGCTCGGTCAGCGGGTGCCATTCGAACTCGCCGCCCTGATGCTGCTCCAGGTTCCCCACGCGCCCCATCTCATCCATGCTGACCAGGCTGAAGGCCCAGCCTTCGGCATCCGCGCGGCCCGTGCGACCGATGCGGTGCACATGCACCTCGGGGTCAGGCGTGACGTCGACATTGATCACGGCTTCCAGCTGGGCGATGTCGAGCCCGCGCGCCGCCACGTCCGTGGCCACGAGGACCGAGCAACTGCGGTTCGCAAACTGCACCAGCACCTGATCGCGGTCACGCTGTTCCAGATCGCCATGCAGGGCCAGTGCCTCGAAGCCCTGCGCGCGTAGTAATTCGACGAGATCGCGGCATCGTGCCTTGGTATTGCAGAAAGCAAGCGTGCTGGCAGGCCGGAAGTGGTCCAGCAGGCGGCCCACGGCTTGCAGGCGGTCGCCCTCCTCCACCTCGTAAAAACGTTGGCGAATCTTGCTGGCGCCGTGTGTCTCGGCCAGCTTGATCTCGCGCGGCTTGTTCAGGAACTGCTGGCTCAGCTTGACGATGCCGGGCGGGTACGTGGCCGAGAACAGCAGCGTCTGGCGGTCTTTCGGGCAGTGATTGGCGACGAAGGCGATGTCATCGAAGAAACCCATGTCGAGCATGCGGTCCGCTTCGTCGAGCACCAGCGTGTTGATGCCGCGCAGGTCCAGGCTGCCGCGCTCGATGTGATCGAGAATGCGCCCCGGGGTGCCCACAACGATATGCGCGCCGTGGATAAGGCTGTCGACTTGTGGCCGCATGGGCGAACCGCCGCACAGCGTCAGCACCTTGATGTTCTCTTCCGCGCGCGCCAGGCGGCGGATTTCCTGCGTCACCTGATCGGCCAGTTCGCGCGTGGGGCAGAGCACCAGGGCCTGCACGTCGAAGCGGCGTGCGTCGAGCCGATGCAGCAGCGCCAGGCCGAAGGCGGCGGTCTTGCCGCTGCCAGTCTTGGCCTGCGCGATCAGGTCCTGGCCAGCCAGCGCCAGCGGCAGGCTGGCGGCCTGGATCGGCGTCATGGTGTCGTAGCCGAGCTGCGCCAGCGTGGCGAGCATTGCAGGCGACAGCGCCAGGTCGGAGAACGGCGCGCCAGCCGGCGTCTTGGCGGGGGTGGCGGGGGCGGCGGCGGAGTTGGGGGTTGGGCTCGAAGTCATGCCGGATTATAGCGGTGGGGTGCGGTGGGGGTGCGGCGGGGGTGGCTCGGAAACCGCGGTCGGTCAGGCGGCCTTGCGCGCGGCGGGCTTCTTCACCGGCACGTCCTCGGTGGGCGCCCATCCCAGCCGCTCGAGCAGGGCCTGCGCCGCCGCCGGCGCGTGCTCCTTCGCCCCGTTAATGAAGAACAGGAACAGTTCCTTGGGCTTCTGGCGGGCACCCGCCTGCTCATCCACGCGCGGCAGGTCGTCTGGCACGCTGCCGCAGGCCCAGGCGGTGGCGCGCGCGGCCCACACGTCGAGGTCCTTCGGCGCATAGCCGGTCTTGAGCTTCGCCTGCGCGTTCATCAGCCGCGCATAGGCAAAGTCCGCGGTCGGGTCCGCGAACGACGGAAACTTTGGCGAATCTGTGAACACCGTGGCCGCCTTGAACTTGCGCGCGAGCTTCAGGTAGTCGTCGCACATAAAGCTCTCGTGCCGCACCTCAAGCACGTGCCGCAGTTTCACGCCTTCGACGGCATCGGGCAGCAGACTCAGGAATCCCTCGAAGTCATCGGCAACGAACTGCTTGGTTGGGGCGAATTGCCAGACGATGGGACCGAGTTTCTCGCCCAGCTCGGCAATGCCGCTATCAATGAAACGGGCGATGGAATCGCCCGACTCGGCCAGGATGCGCCGGTTGGTGGCGAAGCGCGACGCCTTGACCGAGAACACGAAGCCATCCGGCGTGGCATTGCGCCAGTTGGCAAATGACGTGCGCTTTTGTGTCCCGTGATAGGTGCTGTTGAGCTCGATGGCGGTCAGGTGACGGCTTGCGTACTCGAGTTCGCGCGCCTGCGCGAGACCGGACGGGTAGAAATTGTCGCGCCACGGCGCAAAACTCCATCCGCCAATGCCGATGTGGATATTGCCTACCGCCTTGCCCTGCTTGCGCGCTGCCATGACAACCCCCGTCATTCACGCAAAATGCGATGCATACCAGTCTAGCGTGCGGTAGCGTGTCCGGCCAACGCCACGTTTTCGTCGCATGACGATTCATGGCGGGAATGTTGCTTCCTGAATGTTGCGACCGAAGGCACACTAGGACCGATTCCAGCCCCGATTCCAGCCGCCTCACCTACCGCCTCACCTACCGCCTCACCTACCCGGAGGGCCCGCCTTGCGCTTCGACCCCGACACGCTCCCGGCCATTCTGCAAAGCATCGAGGCGCGCGCGCTCGCACTGCGCGACACCCCGCCGGCCGGCCTGTTTTCGTCGATCGACGAGACGGCGGCCCGCATTGACCTGCCCATGGAACGGGTGCTGTATCAGCCGCCCCCGGCTGCCGCCCTTAGTAAGAGCCTTCTCAAACGACGGGTGGAAGCCGCACTCCGCGGTCAGCCGCAAGTCTCGCTGCACGCCCTCTGCGGCGACCACCCGCTCGAACACGGCCTCGCGGAGTTGCTGACTTATCTGCAATTGACTGGCGATACTTTCCATTGCGTCGTCGATGAGGCGGCGATGGAGACCGTTACGTGGCATGCGCGCGGCATGGGCGGCGCGCCACTGACGCGCGGCGCGCAAATGCCACGTGTCGTCTTTGTGAGAAATGGATCAGGAGCGGGATCATGAGCGCGCCCGATCCCCATGCGCTGTCGCCCCTTGTGGTGCCGCTGCTCAAAGGAGTGGTGTGCCGCGAGGACGCGCCCACCGCATGGCAGGCGCTCTTGGTACAGCAGGCAGCCGTGCGCGCCTACGTGGCCGTGCTGGGTCTCGCCCTGTTCATCGACGAGGACGATGGATTCGCATTTCTGCGAGTGCCATCGCCGCCAGCGCCCGATGCCACGATGCCCCCTTTGATCGCCAGACGCCCACTGTCCTATGCCGTCAGCCTCACGCTGGCGTTGCTGCGCAAGGCGATGGCCGAATTCGACGCGGCGGGGCTTCGTGGCCCACTGATCCTGACGCGCGAGGATATCGCTGAACTGCTACGCGCGTTCCTGCCTTCGGGCAGCAATGAAGCCAAGCTCATCGACATGGTCGACTCACATGTGAGCAAGATCGTCGAGCTGGGCTTCCTGCGGCGCGTGGGGCAATCGGAACCCGCTTCGTACGAAGTCCGCCGCGTGCTGAGAGCCTTTGTCGATGCCCAATGGCTGGCCGATTTCGATGCGCGGCTAGCCGTCTATCAGACACAACTGCGCGGCACCTCCACCGAGCGCACGCGAGGCGTCGATGGATAGGGCACCCACCATGGCACCGGAGACGGTGGTCCCGGACATCGAGGCCACCACGACGGATGCGGGATTCCGCCTGATGCGACTCGAAGTCCTGAACTGGGGACCGTTCCGGCAAGGTGTGTCGTCGATGCGCCCCGACGGCCAACATGCCGTGTTGACGGGCGACCTCGGGCCCGGCACGACCGCCCTGGTCGACGCTTTGAGAATGCTCCTACTCCCGGAGCCGGACCCCGCCATCCCGCCGCGTGCGGCAGATCGACCGGCGATGCTGCTCGGCGTATTCCACAATGCCGCGTTCGACAGAACGGTCACCCTTGCCCAGATATTCCCAAGCGCGGCGGATCACCCGCTGCCCGCGCGGCTGTTCGCCGCCGCGCCGCATGACTTGAGCATTGGCAGCGATCTTTCTCACTTCGACGGCGACCTCATCGCCCTCCGCAAAACGCTGCGCACAGTCGGCGCCGAATCATTCGACACCTTCGCCCGCTATCACGCATGGTTCCGGCGTTGCTTCGCCATCGGCGATCCGCTACCCGTGGACGCCCTGCGCGCCTGCCGGGACGCGCTGGACGGTTACTTTGTCGGCCTCAAGCTCGCGCTGCTGGAGATACGGCTCGGGCAACTGGCCGACGACTGGGCGCGACACGATCGCCGCGTGCTGGATGAGGTGGAACGCCACGCCGCGCTGCGCGCCCAGGCGCTGCACCTGCGGCATAGCATTTCTGCGAGCGGCGGCGAGCGGATCGCGCAGCTCGACTTCGATATCGAGCAACTCGAACGCGTACGCGATATTCGTCGGCAACGCGCCACGTTGTACGCAACGCTGATTGCGTCGATCAACGAGACGCCCGCCGCCACCGACGCCGACTTCCTCGCACAACGCGACCGGCTAGCCGCGCGCCGGGCCCATGCGCCGTCGGCTGCGCTCTCGCAACTCTCCGCTTTTTCGGACTTCCACGAGATCGACTGGCGCACGCCGGCGCGCGACGCCGCGCGGCTTGGCGAGGAAAAACAACGACTCCAGAATGCCTCGGACATCCTCCAGCAATTGGCCGATGGATTGGAGGAATTGCGAGGAACGATCCGGTCATGCGAGCAATCGCTCGATGCCTGCCGCGACGCCCGCACGGCGGCGCAGACGGCAATGGCCATCGCCGAAGCGGAGCGCCAGCAGGCCGAAGATTTGCTGGCCGCGTCCGAACTCGCCATGCAATCGGCCAGCCTCGACATGCTCGATGCGCTGCGCGCCGAAGCGTTCGGGCAGCACGCGCCCACCGTGGAATCATGCGACCCCTGCCGCGAGAGCATGCGACGCTGGCTCCAGGCCCGCATCGACGCGGACGCAAGCGACTGGGCGCTTCTGGACGAACAACTACGCGACGGCCCATCCGCGCTCATATCCACACAGGCCGCGCGGCCCCACCGCTTCCACCTCGCCGTGCTGGATGAATCATTTTGGCGAGGCGAAGACGCCACGGCGACAGTCTGGCTACAACGGCTAGGCGCCGCCAACATGCAGTGCCTGATCGTCACGCCGATGGAGAAGATTCCTATCGTCGAACCGTTCGTGGCCAGCGTGACGTTTGTGCGGGATGAGGGAGACGCCACAGCGCGGGTGTGGCGCGTTGGAATTGAAGATTGTTGAGGCTGGGATAGCAGCGATGCATCCACCCTACTTCTGCTGCGCCTCCCGGTCATCCGAAGCGTGTTCGAGGATAACGACGAAGCGCTCCAACGTCATCGCCACATCAATGAACTTCAGTGTAAAGACATAGAGAATCCCCGCCACCGTTGCGCCCGTGTACCAAATGAATATCGAGAGCGGCTCGCCCGACCGAAATTTCACTAGTGTGACGATCAATGTCACCGCAGAAGGAATCAGCCCAACCTTCTCCAGTGCCCCAACGAACAGCGCTATTCTGGAGCGTGCATCTTTCGCGACTGCGCTGAAGTAGCTCTTGGCAAATCGAAGCTGCTGTGGTGAATAGGCTCGCCTTATCTCTCGAATGGCGTCGTACCAGCGCGAGAGATTTCGACCGATATCACCGAGCAATTCCATCTCCATAGACCTCCACTCCCTCACAAGCAACCTCGACTTGTACGCCGCTACCCCGATAGTTGCCAACCCACCAACAACTAACAAAACAAGAGCGAACCAATTCAAGACAGGTAGCTTTAGCCAAGTGGACGTGGCATTTACAATCCAACCGAGCGCCAGTGCCCCAATGCAAATGCGGTCAGACCAGACCTCGAGAAACGCTCTCTTCTGTGATTCCTCTGCAATGCTCCACTGCCTTACTTTGACCAAGTCGTCCATCAGAGCGTCTAGTGCAAACGCCTCCGGGCTCGACGTCCCGTTGCCGTGCAACTCTGCGAGTTTGGCCTGGTTAGTCATTGCCATCGGTAGATCCTGATCATCCGAAATCAGCGTTGTGTGGGAACGGGATACTTCAGGGCGTTCGTTTCCATCTTCCTTCTCACCGCCGAGTCGAGATCGACGCCTAGCACTGTCACAAGTTGTGACAGATAGATTGCAATATCTGCAAGCTCCTGCTCCACGTGTTCCCTCTCCGTCGTCGCCATGGCTTTCCGGGACTCGTCTTCCGTTTGCCACTGGAAAATCTCGACCAATTCGGCCACCTCGACACTTAACGCCATGGCAAGATTTTTGGGACTGTGATACCTCCCCCAGCCGCGTTGCTCGCCAAAAGCAAACGCGGCTTGCTGAAGGTTCGTAATATCAACTAAAGGCATGTCGGACTCGCGACGGAAGGCAATAGGAACTAGGATCCAGATCGCCTGCGCATGTTTCATTCAAACACGCACCAGGGAACATGTTGCGCTCGAAAACCATTCAATGAAGAGGACGCGGAGGATCACTCCGTAAGGGCCTTCATTACAGCAAGAAACTCGAAATATTACAATGTGATACTGTGGTTTCGGAGTGCGACTGAAGGGCGCCCTTAACACCACTGGTAAACACTTTGACAATCCCAAACGTCAATCGAGAGCAACTTCTTGAAGCTATCGAATATTTCGATGGCAACCTGCGCGCGGCACCAGCCTGGCAAGGCTGTGAGGATAGAGACGACCAACAGTTCGCACTATCTCATAACAATCGCTTATACCCACTGAAGAGGATAATAGGACTTGCTTCCGGCCTTAGCGATACGGAATTCCCGGGTGGAGATCCCGCGTGCCGCTTTCTCGAAAAGCAGGGATTTTCTCTAGCACGTATCAACGACGCCGCTGCGCTTTTGAGTGCAAAGCCATTACCATCCTTCGTAATCGGGCAGATCTATGATCGATTCTCGGAAATAAACGATATCTTTGGCGGTAGCCGTCAAAGCGGGATTGCACCATCGCGCCGGGCCCACGCCATTTTCCTCTTCACTGGCAGGACGGGAGAGAAATACGGTTACACCGACTATCGCGATGACCAAGGGGTCTACTGGTATTCCGGTGAGGGCCAGCTCGGCGACATGGTCTTCAAAAGCGGGAACAAGGCTGTGCGTGACCATGCTCAGAATGGCCAAGCCCTACACCTGTTCAAATCCCTCGGGAAAGCAAGAGGTCAGAAATATCTCGGCGAGCATACTTGCGGCGTCCCGAAATTCGAGCGCGGGATTGACAAAGAACGACGGGAGCGAGACGTTATCGTGTTTCCACTCATTCCGGTCAATCTAGCTCGTGAAATCGAACAGTCAGAGGATAGCGCTTCAACCCCGAGGCTTGCGACCACCCTCGACGAGGCTCGGCGCCTAGCCTTGTGGGCAGTTGACAACAACACCGAGAGCCAGGGCGCCACTACCGCGCTCAGAAACCTATACCGTCGCAGTCAACTCGTTAGAAACTACGTCTTGCAGCGCGCCGCAGGACTTTGCGAGCTGTGCAATCTGCCGGCGCCGTTTCGGCGTCGCGATGGCTCCGGCTATCTAGAACCTCACCATACAAACCGCCTCTCGGATGGTGGTTTGGATCATCCAAGGTTTGTCGCCGCAATATGCCCAACTTGCCACAGGCACATTCACTATGGCAAAGGAGGCAACGAATTGAACAAAAGGCTCACGTTAATTATTGCGGACAAAGAGACCAATAGCTAAAAAAAACCGCAGCAAACAGCCGCGGCCTTTTTAAGAAATAGCGACTAGCCACGTGAGCTAGATCGAATCACCACCTGCCTCAAACATCAATATTCCGCGCCACCAACGCATTCGATTCAATGAAATTACGACGCGGTTCCACTTCGTCGCCCATGAGCGTGGTGAAGATCTGGTCGGCCGCGATGGCGTCTTCGATCTGTACGCGCAGGAGGCGGCGCTGGGTCACGTCGAGCGTGGTTTCGAACAGCTGCTCGGGGTTCATCTCGCCCAGGCCCTTGTAGCGCTGGCGGGACACGCCGCGTTCCGCTTCGGAGAGCAGCCACTGCATGGCCTGGTGGAAGTCAGACACGGTCTGGTCGCGCAGGCGTTCGCCTTCGCCACGCTTGACCTTGGTGCCCTCCGGGATCAGGCCCTGGAAGGTCGTGGCGGCGCGGGCGAGTGCGGCGTAGTCGGCGCCATGGACGAAGTCCGCGTCCAGGTGCGACAGGCGCACGTTGCCATGGTGCCGGCGCGCGATCATCAGGCGGTGCTTGTCGGTTTTTTCGTCGAATTGCGCATACACGTCCGCGGTGCCGTCGTCGTTCACGGCGGCGCCCAGCAGCGTCTTGGCGTGCATCTCGGCCAGCTTGGCCTTCAGCGCCACGGCCGAGGCTTCCGCCGCTGCCGCGTTGTCGAGGTCCAGCACCACGCCGTCGGCGATGGCGCGCAGCGCGTCCGGATCGACGATGCGGGACAGGCGGCCGATCACGCCTTCGGCCAGCTGGTACTGGCGCGCCAGTTCGGTCAGGGCGTCGCCCGTGATCTCGCTGCCGTCCGGGCGCGTCAGGGACGCCTTCTCCATCGCCAGCTTCAGCAGGTAGGCGTTGAGTTCGTTGTCGTCCTTGATGTACCGCTCTTCCTTGCCGTGCTTGATCTTGTACAGCGGCGGCTGGGCGATGTACACATAGCCGCGCTCGATGATGTCCGGCATCTGGCGATAGAAGAACGTCAGCAGCAGCGTGCGGATGTGCGAGCCGTCCACGTCCGCATCGGTCATGATGATGATGCGGTGGTAGCGCAGCTTTTCGAGGTTGTAGTCGTCCTTGCCGATGCCGGTGCCCAGCGCGGTGATCAGCGTCAGTACTTCCTGGCTGGACAGCATCTTGTCGAAGCGCGCGCGCTCCACGTTCAGGATCTTGCCCTTCAGCGGCAGGATTGCCTGGAACTTGCGGTCGCGGCCCTGCTTGGCCGAGCCGCCTGCGGAGTCCCCCTCCACCAGGAACAGTTCGGACAACGCCGGATCACGCTCTTGGCAGTCAGCCAGCTTGCCCGGCAGGCCCATGCCGTCGAAGGCGCCCTTGCGGCGCGTCATCTCGCGGGCCTTGCGGGCCGCCTCGCGGGCGCGCGCGGCGTCCACGATCTTGCCGCAGATGATCTTGGCGTCGCTCGGCGTTTCCAGCAGGAAGTCGGTCAGCGCCTTGCTCACCAGCTCCTCCACGGGCAGGCGCACTTCGGACGACACCAGCTTGTCCTTGGTCTGCGAGCTGAACTTCGGCTCGGGCACCTTCACGGACAGCACGCAGGACAGGCCCTCGCGCATGTCGTCGCCGGACGTCTCGATCTTGGCCTTCTTGGCGATCTCGTTTTCTTCGATGTACTTGTTGATGACCCGCGTCATCGCCGCGCGCAGGCCGGTCAGGTGGGTACCCCCGTCGCGCTGCGGAATGTTATTCGTGAAGCACAATACCTGTTCGTTGTAGCCATCGTTCCATTGCATGGCCACTTCCACCGTGATGCCTTCCTTCTCGGCGTTCGCGTAGAAAATGGTCGGATGCAGCACGGTCTTGGCGCGATTGATGTATTCGACGAAGCCCTTCACGCCGCCCGAGTAGGCAAAATCCTCTTCCTTGCCAGTGCGCTGATCGGTCAGGCGGATATGCACGCCGTTGTTCAGGAACGAGAGTTCGCGGATGCGCTTGGACAGCACCTCGTAGTGGAACTCCACGTTGGTGAAGATTTCCTCGTCGGCCAGGAAGTGCACTTCGGTGCCGCGCTTGTCGGTCGCGCCGATGACCTTCATCGGCGAGACTTCCACGGGGTTGCCGTCCGGACCGGTCACCGTCTCGATCACGCGGTTCTGCACCGCGCCCTTGGCGAACTCGATCAGGTTGACCTGCCCGTCGCGACGCACGGTCAGGCGCAGCCACTTGGACAGCGCGTTCACGCAAGACACGCCCACGCCGTGCAGGCCGCCGGATACCTTGTAGCTGTTCTGGTTGAACTTGCCGCCCGCATGCAGCTCGGTCATGGCGATTTCCGCCGCGCTGCGCTTCGGCTCGTGCTTGTCGTCGAACTTCACCGCGGGCGGAATGCCACGGCCGTTGTCGACGATCGAGATCGAGTTGTCGCTGTGAATCGTGACCTGGATTTCGGTGCAATAACCGGCCAGCGCTTCGTCGATGGAGTTGTCGAGCACCTCGAACACGAGGTGGTGCAGGCCAGTACCGTCGGAGGTGTCGCCGATATACATGCCCGGGCGCTTGCGTACCGCCTCCAGGCCTTCCAGGATCTGGATCGAAGAGGCTCCGTAAGAGTTTTCCTGCTGCGGATTTTGCTGGTCGGTCATGTTTTCCTACTCACGATACTCACGGCAAATGCGGAATCCGGTCCCGGCGCCGGGCTGGCGCGGGGTCTGGGGTCCGCAATGGCGGGTTACTTAAAAACGGCAAAAGGGGCGGATCGTTGGGATCCTGCCCCTGCTGCGGTGTGTGCCCGGTTGTCTTCTGGACAGTCCACGGCCATCCCCGCGCGGGCGGGCATGGCCGGAGTCCCGGTCATCAGATCCGCATCGGCATGACGACGTACTTGAAGTTGTCGTCTTCCGGCACGGTAATCAGGGCGCTCGAATTGGAGTCGCCCAGGCTGACCTGCACCTGCTCGCTCTTCAGGTTGGCCAGCACGTCGAGCAGATAGGTCACGTTGAAGCCGATATCGAGCGCGTCGCCCGAGTAATCGAGTTCGAGTTCTTCCTGCGCCTCTTCCTGATCGGCGTTGGTCGAGCTGATCTTCAGCATGTGCGTATCGAGGATACAGCGCACGCCCTTGAACTTGTCCGTGGTCAGGATGGCGGTACGTTGCAGCGCCTGCTGCAGCTTCACGCGGTCGATCGCGAATGCGTTCTTGTAGCCCTTGGGGATCACGCGCTGGAAGTCCGGGAACTTGCCTTCCACCAGCTTGCTGATCAGTTCGATGTTCGCGAACGTGAACTTGACCTGGTTGGCGGCCAGCTGCACCTGCACGGGATCGTCGTTGTCTTCCAGCAGCCGCTGCAGTTCCAGGATGGTCTTGCGCGGGATGATCACTTCCTGGCGCGCGCCGCCGCCGGTGGCCTCGGTCTCGAGTTCCACGCCGCAGTACGCCAGGCGGTGCCCGTCGGTGGCCACGGCCATCACCTTCTTGCCGTCCACCACGAGCAACATGCCGTTCAGGTAGTAGCGGATGTCCTGCTGCGCCATGGCGAAGTGCACCATCGCCAGCAGATGCTTGAACGTCTTCTGCGGCAGGCTCACGCTCGCGTTGAACTCCGCGGCTTCGGCCACGGTCGGGAATTCCTCGGCGGCCAGCGTCTGGAGCGCGAAGCGGCTCTTGCCCGATTGCACCGTCATGCGCTTGTCGTTCAGCGACAGCGCCACGTCGCCGTCAGGCATCGCGCGCAGGATGTCCAGCAGCTTGCGCGCCGCCACGGTGGTGGCCACGCTGTCGCTGCCAACGCCGCATTCGGCGTGGGTGGTGATCTGGATCTCGATGTCCGTCGAGAGGAAGGAAACGTTCGAGCCGGACTTGCGAATCAGCAGGTTGGCCAGGATCGGGAGGGTGTGGCGGCGCTCCACGATGCCGCTCACGATTTGCAGCGGACGCAGCAGATTGTCTCGCGAGGTTTTGACCAATTGCATTGAATTTATCCTTCGTCGTTTGTCGTCAGCGACCGCAGGTTGCGCGCAACCCCAAATTCACTTAGGAATCAAGGAGTTAATTGTGCATTGTACCAAGGATAAGCCGCTGCGGTGAAGCGGGCCGGCTCCGGCGTGGAGGACGGCTGTGCCTAAAAAGCCACGCTCCGTCATTTCTTCCCGCCAAGCCGCCCCGACTCACCGCAAAGCCTTATCTGAGGCCGATTTCCCGCGATCCAAGCGTTTCGTTCAGTCGCCCGTTTGCCGCCGGGCGCGCACCCTGTAGTATGCCAGCCCGGCAAGGCTAACCTTCAAAATCATAAAACGGGGCCAGGCGGCGCAGGATTCACCTGCGTTACCTGCCAGGCATCACCCCTTGAGCGTCTGTTCCAGCACGTGCAGCTCGTGGTTCAGCTGCGCGTCCTTGCTCCGCTCGTCGGCGATCTTGCGCACGGCATGCAGCACCGTGGTGTGGTCGCGTCCGCCGAACAGCTCGCCGATCTCCGGCAGGCTCTTCTGCGTCAGCTCCTTGGCCAGGTACATGGCGATCTGGCGCGGCCGGGCGATATTGGCGGGCCGCTTCTTCGAATACATGTCCGCGACCTTGATGTTGTAGAAGTCGGCACAGGTCTTCTGGATGTTCTCCACCGAGATCTGGCGGTTCTGTACGGTCAGCAGGTCCTTGAGCGCCTCACGCGTGACATCGATCGTGATGTCCTTGCCGTGGAAGTTGCTGAACGCCAGGATCTTGCGCAGCGCGCCTTCCAGCTCGCGCACGTTGGAGCGCAGGTGCTTGGCGACGAAGAACGCCACTTCCTCGGGCACGCTCACGTTCTCGGCGGCGGCCTTCTTCATCAGGATGGCCACGCGCATCTCCAGCTCGGGCGGCTCGATGGCCACGGTCAGCCCCGAGTCGAAGCGCGAGATCAGCCGGTCGTCGATGCCGGTGATTTCCTTCGGATACGTGTCGCTGGTGATGATCACCTGCGCGCGGTTGGCGATCAGCGCCTCGAACGCGTAGAAGAACTCTTCCTGCGTGCGGTTCTTGCCGGAGAAGAACTGGATATCGTCGATCAGCAGCAGGTCCAGCGAGTGGTAGTACCGCTTGAACTCGTCGAACGCCTTGCGCTGGTACGCCTTCACCACGTCGGACACATACTGCTCCGCATGGATGTAGCGGATCCGCGCGCGCGGGTTCTCCATCAGCATGAAATTGCCGATCGCATGGATCAAGTGGGTCTTGCCCAGGCCCACGCCGCCATAGAGATAGAGCGGGTTGTACGACTTGCCCGGATTGTTGGCCACCTGGATCGCGGCGGCGCGCGCCAGCTGGTTGGCCTTGCCGGTGACGAAATTGTCGAACGTCAGGATCGGGTTCAGGCGCGAGCGCTCGTGCACCGTGTCGCTGGGCTGGGCGCCGCCCATCGGCTGCGGCTGACCCGGATGGGACTGGTGCTGCGGGTGCTGTTGATGTTGTTGATGCTGCGGGTGCTGCTGGCCATGCTGCGGATGCTGGGGCTGCACGCGGTACGAACGCGCGCTGGCTTCGGACGGGTCCATCTGGGCCACGTCGATGTCAGCCATGTCCGCGCCGTGGCCGCCGGCATTGCCCTGCAGCGGATGGCCGGTGTGCGGCGTCTGCGGCCGCGCCGGGTAGCCGCCTTGCGGGTTCAGGGCGGCCATGCCGGGATAGCCGCTCGGCGCGCCCGGGTTCTGATAGTCGGGATAGCCTGCCGCCTGCGGCGCATGGGAAGCGCCGTGTTGTGCACCCGGATAGCCGTTGCCCGGCGCGCCCATCGGCGTACCCATTGCAGCGTGCGCGCCGGCGTTGTCGCCCATCTGGGCCGTGGCCTGCTGGGTATAGGCGGCCGCGCGCCCCGAGGCAGCGGGGTCGAGGACGAAGTGAACGCTAACCTGCGCTTCCCAATACTCGCAGGCGAGAGCCGTGATGCGGCCCGAGAATTGGCTCTTGACCCAGTCGAGCTTGAAGCGGTTGGGCGCGGCAATCCGCAGCGCATGCGCCTCCTCGTCGAAGGCGACGGGCGCCAACGGCTTGATCCAGGTCTTGAACTGTTGCGGCGTCAGTTCGCGCTCAAGTTGCGCGGCTGCCGCCTGCCAGAAATCTTGCATGTGTTCTTGTTTGGTGATCGCGCCAGCCCGCAGCGCGTCACGAGTATCGGGGTGCCCGCCAATCCGTCCGGCTTCCTGTCGCGCAGCCCCTCGGGGGCCGGCACGACGCGGCAATGCCACCCCATCGGCGTGCGGCAAGCATCGCCCGATCAAGCGGTATACCAAGGCAGGAAGACCGGGTTGTGCGTGCGCCACGCGGCCCGTGTAGTGTTTGGACCGGGATTGTACCCCCCGCCTTAAGTTATCCACAAAGGATAACCCTGTGGACAAGTTGTGAAAATTCAGTGGATTGCTGTGCACAACCTATAAAGGACTGCGGCCCGGAAAGGGGCCTGGGCGGCTGATAATCCATCGGAAACAAAGAGTTGGACATCTTTGCTACCGCATATAGGTGACCCCGGATACCCACAAGGTTACCCACCGGCTATTGTGGACAATGGCGCACCGTCGCATGCGACTGCCATTGTGGCGGCGTCGGCGGCACTGGCCATCGGTTGCCTTGACAGTTCGCGCGAATATCGGTTAAATGGCGGGTTCTGCGATGCGGCAGGGGATCACGTATGCGCATCGCCGGGTCTGGCCCGTTCCGCCACGTGTAAACATGTGCGGCATCAGGCAAGCGGCCTGATCCCCCGCCAGCGCCTCGGCCTCCGGCCAGGCCAGCGGCGGCCGGCAGCAAGACAGAACCAGAATCGTCGGCAGACCGCAGCAAACCCGATCGGAATTGCGGCGGCCCCATGCGAACCATACGCGGCGGCCAAGGCGCCCCGGCATCGGCCGGCGCCCGGAAAGCCCGGATCAACCAGAGAGTGCAACATGAAACGTACCTACCAACCTTCCGTTACCCGCCGCAAGCGTACCCATGGTTTCCGCGTGCGCATGAAGACCCGTGGCGGCCGTGCCGTCATCAACGCTCGTCGCGCCAAGGGCCGCAAGCGCCTGGCCATCTGAGCGCCGGGCGACCGGCCCGGACGGCAGAGCGCCGCGATGGCCCGCCATCGCACCGCCCACTGACCGTCCCCGCCACCGCCTCGCACTCAGGTCAGCCAGGGGCAGCCGCCGCAAGCCCAGCGATCCCGCTAGCTTTGCACAGCGTGTCTACCCATGCCTTTCCCAAAGCCGCGAGGCTCACAAAGACGGATGAATTTTCATCCGTTTTTGCTTTGCGGCCACGGCGTCGCAGCGCACACTTCGTGCTGTACGTGCGAGCCAACGGCCAGGCACAGGCCCGGCTGGGCATCGTCGTCGGCAAGAAGTTCGCGCCGCGCGCCGCCGAGCGCAACCTCGTGAAGCGCATGGCGCGGGAACTGTTCCGGGGCCAGCAAGCCCAACTCGCGGGCCGCGACATCCTGTTGCGGCTGCAGGCCAAGTTTCCGCGCGCGGACTTCGCCAGCCGGACTGCGGTCCGGCGGGCGTGCCTTGCGGAGATCACCGGCCTGCTCGAGGTGGCGGCCAGGCCCTTGCCCACCGCCCCGCCCGCCGTCGATACGGCCGGCCCGGCGGCGCCTGCCACGCCCAACGCGCCTGCCTGATATCCACCATGAAGCGAATCCTGCTTGCCCTGCTGCGCATCTACAAGATCGCATTGAGTCCGTACCTGGGCTCGCGGTGCCGCTTCCTGCCCACCTGCTCCGAGTACGCCCGTGACGCCATCGTGCTGCACGGGCCAGCCCGGGGCAGCTGGATGGCCGCGTGCAGGCTCTGCCGCTGCCATCCTTTCACGCAGGGCGGGTATGATCCCGTGCCCGACCCCACGAAACACGGGAATGCCGCCGCGGCGACTCCTGCCTCCGCCGCGCCAGGCCGCCCGCCTGTCACGGTCCGGCTCCCGAGACCCTGATTTCCTCCGACCATAGCGAGACATGGATATCAAACGCACCATCCTGTGGGTCATCTTCTCGATGTCCCTCGTGCTGCTCTACGACAACTGGCAGCGCGCCAACGGCCACGCGTCGATGTTCTTCCCGAGCGCCAACACGCAGCAGCAGGCCGCCCCGGCCGGCGGCGCGAGCGGCGCCGCGGCGCAGGGCGACGTGCCCAAGGCGAACGCATCGGCCACCCCGGGTGCCTCGGCGCCGGGCGCGGTGCCGGCTGCCCCGCAGGCCGCCGCCCAGCCCACGGGCGAGAAGGTGGTGGTCACCACCGACGATCTGCGTGCCGAGATCGACACGGCCGGCGGCATCCTGTCCCGCCTGGAGATGCTCAAGCACCACGAGAAGGACGGCAAGCCGGTCGTGCTGTTCGAACGTGACGCCACCCGCACCTACATGGCGCGTTCGGGCCTGATCGGCGGCGACCTGCCCAACCACACCACGGTGTTCACGGTTGCGCCGGGTCCGCGTACGCTGGACGGTAAGGACAAGCTCGAAGTGGTGCTGACCGCCGAGAAGAGCGGCGTGAAGTTTGTGAAGACTTACATCTTCCACAAGGGCAGCTACGTGGTGGATGGGCGCTTCGACGTGACCAACGCCGGCACGGCGCCTGTCTCGCCGACGCTGTACCTGGAACTGGCGCGCGACGGCAGCAAGGTCGAGCAGTCGCAGTTCTACAGCACCTTCACCGGCCCGGCCATCTACACCGATGCCGACAAGTACCACAAGCTGAGCTTCGAAGACATCGCCAAGGGCAAGGCCACCGTGCCGGCTGCCACCACCAACGGCTGGGTGGCGATGGTGCAGCATTACTTCGCCTCCGCCTGGATTCCGCAGGCCGGCAAGCAGCACAGCTTCTACGCCGAGCAGATCGATCCGAACCTGTACCGCGTGGGCATCCAGCAGCCGCTGGGCCAGATTGCGCCGGGCGCCTCGGTGACCACCGATGCCCGCCTGTTCGCCGGTCCGCAGGAAGAGCGCATGCTCGAGCAGATCACGCCGGGCCTGGAGCTGGTGAAGGACTATGGCTGGCTGACCATCCTCGCCAAGCCGCTGTTCTGGTTGCTCGAGAAGCTGCATGGCGTGCTGGCCAACTGGGGCTGGTCGATCATCGCGCTGACGGTGCTGATCAAGCTGGTGTTCTTCCCGCTGTCTGCGGCGAGCTACAAGTCCATGGGCAAGATGAAGGACCTGCAGCCGCGCATGACCGCCATCCGCGAACGCCACAAGGGCGATCCGCAGAAGATGAACCAGGAGATGATGGGGCTGTACAAGACCGAGAAGGTCAATCCGCTGGGCGGCTGCCTGCCCATCGTGATCCAGATCCCGGTGTTCATCGCGCTGTACTGGGTGCTGCTCTCGTCCGTGGAAATGCGCGGCGCGCCGTGGCTGGGCTGGATCCACGACCTGTCGGTGCCGGATCCGTTCTACATCCTGCCGGTAGTGATGGCCGTGTCGATGTTCGTGCAGACCAAGCTGAACCCGACCCCGCCGGACCCCGTGCAGGCCAAGGTCATGATGATCATGCCGCTGGTGTTCTCGTTCATGTTCTTCTTCTTCCCGGCCGGCCTGGTGCTGTACTGGGTAGTGAACAACATCCTGTCGATCGCCCAGCAATGGCAGATCAACCGGATGCTCGGCAAGGGCAAGGCAGCGGCGGTGGCCAAGGGCTGATCGCACTGACATTCGCCTGAGACGAATCTGAAAGTAAGCCCGGCCTCGCGCCGGGCTTCTTTTTTGGTGCGGCGGCGGCGTATGCTTGTGCCCTGTTCCAGCCACGACGAAGAGGACGCAAGATGACATGGTCGGCCAGCCAGTACGTACAGTTCGAGGATGAGCGCACGCGCCCGGTGCGTGACCTCGTGCAGGCGATTCCCACCCGTGAGGCGCGGCGCGTGGTCGACATCGGCTGCGGGCCGGGCAATTCGACCGAGGTGCTCGCGGCGCGCTATGCCGATGCCCAGGTCACCGGCCTGGACAGCGATGCCGACATGGTGACGGCCGCGCGCAAGCGCCTGCCGGACATCGACTTCGCCCTCGCCGACGCCACCACCTGGACCGACGCCGGCCCCTATGACGTGATCCTCGCCAACGCGGTGTTCCAGTGGGTGCCCGATCACGCCACGCTGTTTCCGTCGCTGGTGAGCAAGCTCGCGCCCGGCGGCAGCCTGGCCGTGCAGATGCCGGACAACCTCGACGAACCGCCGCACCTGCTGATGCGCGAGACGGCCATCAACGGGCCGTGGTCGCCCAAGCTCACGGCGGCGGCCCAGGCGCGCACGCCGCTGGCGTCCGAGCGCTGGTACTACGAACTGCTCAAGCCGCATTGCTCGCGTGTGGATATCTGGCGCACCATCTACCAGCATCCGCTCAAGGGCGGCCCCGCAGCCGTGGTGGAGTGGTTCAAGGGCAGCGGCCTGCGGCCGTTCCTGGCCCCGCTGGACGCCGCCGAGCAGGCCGACTACCTGCGCCAGTACGAAGCCGCGCTGGCCAAGGTCTTCCCGGCGATGGCCGACGGCACGGTGCTGCTGCCATTCCCGCGCGTGTTCATCGTCGCCACGCGCTAGCATCGCTTCCCGGGGCGCCCTTGTGCGGCGCAGCGGTCACAACGACTGCAGCGATGCGTGCGCTGTCGCCTACACTGCAATGACCCGTCATTGTCGTGGAGGTCAGAGGTTGCCAACGCCTGCCGCTCCCGCCCTGCACCGGAACATGCGTCCGGCCCAGGCCTTCTTGGACCTGGCCACCCAGGGCCTGAGCGCCGTGGGGGACGGGCTGGACCTGGTCTTGCGCCGCGATCAGGCGGAGGACGTCCACGCGTTGCGCGTGGCATTGCGACACCTGCGCGCCGTCGCCTGGGCCTTCGGGCCGATCCAGCCCGCGCGCGTCAAGGCGCGCTGGAAGCAGGCGCTGCGCGATGTGGCGGACGCCGCCAGCGCCGTGCGCGACTGGGACGTGTTCGTCACCGAGACGCTGGCCCCGGCTCTGGCCGACCAGCCCGGCGATCCCGTGCTGATGGCGCTGATCGAGACCGTGCAGGCACGCCGGGCGACCGCGCGGGAAGCCATGGTTACACGATTGTCACGGTATCGGCAGGCGCCTTTGCCTACACTGCACCGAGACCTGCTGCACCTTGCCGGGCGCAAGTCGCGCGGCAAGCTGGGCGCGTTCGCCCGCAAGCGCATCCGCAAGGCGCGCAACCGGGTGCGCGACCTCACCCGCACGGCGCGCGACGGCCGAATCGACCACGTGCACAAGCTCCGCATCGGCAACAAGCGGCTGCGCTATGCCATCGAAGCGCTGTCCGATGTCCTGCCGAAGCGCTATCGCAAACGGCTGCGCAAGCAGCTTGAGGCGCAGCAAGGGGAGTTGGGCGCCGTGATCGACGCCTCGGTGGCGCGCAGGCTGATGGCGGAATGCCTCGGGGTATCGACGGCCGAGTCGCCGCCTGAATCGACGCCTGAATCGACACCCACGGCCACCCCGCCCTGACCGCCGGCATGCGCCGCGCCCATCCCGTTCTGCGACAATAGTGCCCATGACTGCTCCCCAGCTTCCTATCGCCGCCATCGCTACCGCACCGGGCCGGGGCGGCATTGGCGTCGTGCGCGTCTCCGGCCCCGATGTGGGCACCGTGATGCGCGCGGTCTGCGGCCAGACGCTCAAGCCGCGCCATGCCACTTACCTGCCCTTCCTCGATGCGCGCGGCGGCGTGATCGACCACGGCCTCGCGCTGTACTTCCCTGCGCCGAACTCGTACACCGGCGAAGAGGTGTTCGAGCTGCAGGGCCACGGCGGTCCGGTGGTCATGCAGATGCTGCTGTCGCGCTGCCTGGAATCCGGGCGCGAGATCGGCCTGCGCGTGGCCGAGCCCGGCGAGTTCACCCGGCGCGCCTTCCTGAACGACAAGCTCGACCTTGCCCAGGCCGAAGCGGTGGCCGACCTCATCGAGGCCAGCACCGAAGCCGCGGCGCGCTCCGCCGCACGCTCCATGGAGGGCGAATTCTCCAAGGCCATCCACGCGCTGGTCGAGAAGGTCATCCACCTGCGCATGCTGGTGGAGGCCACGCTCGACTTCCCCGAGGAAGAAATCGATTTCCTCGAAGCCTCCGACGCGCGCGGCCAGCTGGCCCGCATCCGCAGCGACCTCGCGGGCGTGCTGAAGCAGGCGCGCCAGGGCGCGCTGCTGCGCGAGGGGCTGTCGGTGGTGCTCGCCGGGCAGCCGAACGTGGGCAAGTCGTCGCTGCTCAACGCACTGGCCGGCGCCGAGCTGGCCATCGTCACGCCGATTGCCGGCACCACGCGCGACCGCGTGCGCGAGACGATCCAGATCGACGGCATTCCGCTCCACATCATCGACACCGCCGGCCTGCGCGAGGATGCCGCCGACGAGGTCGAGCGCATCGGCATCGAGCGCACCTGGGAGGCCATCGGGCGCGCCGACATCGTGCTGCATCTGGTGGATGCGCCCGACTACATCGAGCATGGCCTGTCCGAGGTTGACGATCACATCGACGACCAGCTCAGCGGCCGCCTGCCGCCGGGCGCGCCCATCGTGCGCGTGGTGAACAAGATCGACATGGCGCCCGCCGCCGGCGAGATGATGTTCGGCGGCAACCGCCCGCACGTGGTGGCCGCCAACGGGCCGAATCCGACCGAGATCTGGATTTCGGCGCGCACGGGCGCGGGCATCGACCTCATGCGCCGCGAGCTGCTGCGGCTGATCGGCTGGCAGTCCGGCAGCGAAGGCACCTTCCTCGCGCGCGAGCGGCACCTCACCGCGCTGCGCAGCGCCCAGTCCCACCTCGACGTGGCCACGGAGCGCGCGCAGCAGCAGGCCCAGGCGCTCGACCTGTTCGCCGAGGAACTGCGGCTGGCGCAGGACCACCTCAACAGCATCACCGGCGAGTTCACGAGCGACGACCTGCTGGGGACCATCTTCACGCGGTTTTGTATCGGGAAGTAGGCCCTGCCCGGCCCGCACATCCCTGAACCGGAGTTACACATGCCCCGCGTCTCCAAGGCGGAAGCCGAACGGCACCGCGCCACTATCGAGCAGGTCTCCTCGCGGCTGTTTCGCGAGCAGGGGTTTCATGGCATCAGCGTGGCGGACCTCATGGGTGCGGCCGGGCTGACGCATGGCGGGTTCTATGGCCATTTCGCGTCGAAGGACGCGCTGGCGGCCATCGCCTGCACGCGGGCGTTCGAGGAATCGGGCGCGCGCTGGCGCAAGCGGGTGGAGGAATCCCCGGACAAGGCCACGGCCCTCGCCGCGCTGATCGAAAACTACCTGTCGGCGCGCAACCGCAACGCCGCCGGCACCGGCTGCGCGGCGGCGGCGCTGGCCAATGACGTCGCCCGCGAGGGCGAGGAGAAGCCCGTGCGCGCGGCCTTTGTCGACGGTATCCGGGACCTGCTCGAGATCCTCGAGGGCGTGCAGCCGGGCGATGACCCGGCGGCGCGGCGCGCGGCGGCCATCGCGCAGATGTCGACGATGGTCGGCGCACTCGTGCTGTCGCGTGCCACGCTGGGTACCGGGCTGGCCAACGAGGTGCTGGCGGCGGCCAAGGCGCAGCTGCTGGCGCAGGTTGGAAACGCCGATGGGGTGTCGGGCGGGCCGACGGGGTAAACTGCCGCTTTTCCTCCTCAGCCCCCCTCCAAGATGTCCCGTCTCCGGCAAACCCTTCTCATCATCGTCTTCGTGGCGATCATTGGCATCCTGTGGTTTGTCGGCAATGACACCGGAGAGATCGTGCCGACCGGGCCCGCCCCCACCGAGACGGCCGAAGTGGCGCCGGCCAGCGTGCCGCGCGGCATTCCGCACGACGGCACGCTCGATCCGATCAGCATCGACGAGAACCGTCCCGCCGACCGGTTGCCCGAGTACGCGGCGGCCGCCCTGCTCAACGACTATCGCGACAACACCGGGGCAGCCGACGACCGCTATCGGGGCAAGTACTTCATTGTGGAAGGTGTGGCCAGCGGCATTCGCCGCGAAGGGACCGACGTGTTCCTGGAGATCCGCACCGATGCGCCGGGCCAGGTGGTCCGCGCCGTGCTGCTGCCGGAACAGATCTGCGGCCCGGCCGGGCGCCGGTGCGAGGTGGAAGCGCGTGCCACCATGGTCCGGCGCGGCCAGAAGGTGGCCGTGGAATGCACCGGCGCCGGGCTGGCCGAGGGCGGCACGCCGCTGCTGAACGAGTGCCTGGTACGCGGCGGCGCCAACTAGATCCCCACCGGGCGGCCCCCAAGGCCGCTTTTCCGCCCGACAGCACGGCTGGGCCGATTTTCCCCCTCTGTTCCCCGCATTGACCGCCGCGCCGCACGCCTACAGTACGCAGGCATGCTGCCGGCACTGCGTCCCTCGCTTGTTGTTGTGAGCCCGGGCGGCCGGCGCCCTCGCCGACGCGATCCAGGACACACCATGAAGAGAGCAACCCTTGCCGCCGCGCTGGCCCTGCTGGCCACCGGCTGTTCCACCTACCAGGCCGTCACCCCGGTCGACCGGCCGGTCATGAACGACCCCATCGCCGGCTACCAGTCCGGTGCCTTTGGCGGCCCGGCCGAATTCCGTGTCGATGGCAACCAGGTGATCGGCGCCGATGGCGCGCTGTTCTGCATCATCACCAATCAGGTGAACGGCAATGCCTATGTGGAGGATTTCGCGGCCTCGCTGCGCGCGCGCAACTTCGAGGTGAAGATGCTGCCGCCGTACGCGTCGATCGCCTCGTGCCCGATGACGGCCAGCTACACGGCCCAGCGCCAGACCTACCTGACGCCGTTCCTGACCTCGGCGGACATCACCATCTACCGCAACGGCGAGCGCGTGGGCAAGGCGCTGTTCAACGCCAACCGCAGCGCGGGCGGCGTGAACCTGAGCCACCTGATCCCGCCGGCGTCCAAGATCGAGGAACTGGTAGACCAGCTCTTCCCGGGGCTGAAGCCCCAGCCGCAGCCGGCCCAGGCAGCGCCCGCCCCGGCACCGGCGCCCGAGGCAGCCCCGGCACCGGCACCCGCCGCCTGATCGACGCGATCAGGCCAGCCGGAACACCTCCACCGCCTGGCGCAGCTCCTGCGCCTGGTGATGCAGGCTCTCGGCGGCTGCGGCGGCCTCTTCCACCAGCGCGGCGTTCTGCTGCGTGGTGGTATCCATCTCCGCCACGGCGCCGCTGACCTGCGCCAGCCCCTGCGCCTGCTCGCGGGAGGCCACGCTGATGTCGCTCATCAACGCCGCCATGCCTTCCACGCGCCGCACCATGTCGTCGATGGCGGAGCCAGCCTGCTGCACGGCCTCGTTGCCGGACTTCAGGTCCGTCACGGTCCGCTCGATCAGCCCCTTGATTTCGCCTGCCGCGTTGGCGCTGCGCTGCGCCAGGCTGCGCACCTCGCCGGCCACCACGGCAAAGCCGCGCCCGTGCTCGCCCGCCCGGGCGGCTTCCACGGCGGCGTTCAGCGCCAGGATATTGGTCTGGAAGGCGATGCCGTCGATCATGCCGATGATGTCCACCACCTGCTGCGCGTTGCGGTGGATCTCGGCCATCGTATCCACCACCTTGCCCACCGTCATCCCGCCCGCGCGGGCCGCCTCGGCGGCGCTGGCCACGGCGGCGTTGGCGTCGTGCGCGTTGTCGGCGTTCTGCTTCACGGTGGCGGAGAGCTGTTCGATGCTGGCCACGGTGCGCTCCAGGCTGCCCGCCTGCGAGGCCGTGCGCGACGACAGGTCCGCGTTGCCGCTGGCGATCTGGCTCGTGCTGCCGGCGATGGCCGCCACGCTGCCGCGCACCTTGTCCACGATGCCGGTCAGCCCCTGCCCCACGCCGTCGATGGCGCGCATCAGCTGGCCGATCTCGTCATTGCGCGGGCTGTCCAGGCGGGCGGTCAGGTCGCCCTCGGCCAGCCGGGAGGCCGCGCCGGCCGCGTGCGTCAGCGGCTGGCTGACCATGCGGCGCAGCAGCCACCAGAACGCGGCGGACACCGCCAGCGCCACCAGCAGGCCGGCGGCCAGGAAGCGGTTGCGGCTCGCCACCAGTTCGCCACGCAGGGAATCCATCGGCACCGTGCCGGCGATCACCCACTGCCACTCGGGGTAGGTCGCGAACGCGGTCAGGCGCTCGGCAGTCGGGCCATTGCCCATGCTCACCGTGTGCACCATCGAGCCCTCCTTGGCGGCGATCATGTCGCGCACCCAGGGCTTGCCGTCCGCATCCTTGGCGTCGATCCGCACCGAACCCTCGCCGCCGGCACGGTCCACCAGCACCTTGCCCTGGTCCGCGCCCGGCCGGGCATCGAACACCATGAAGTGGCCGTCGCTGCCGATGGCCTTGCGGCGGATGCGGTTCTTCAGCATCGCCAGCTCGGCCTCCACGTTCACCCCCACGTAGAGCGCGCCGACGATCTTGCCGCCGGCGTCGCGCACCGGCTCGTACTTGCTCATATAGGGCTTGCCGAACAGCCACGTCAGCGCGCGGTAGGACTTGCCCGCCGCCACGGCCGTGTAGGCGGCGCCGGCGCGGTCCAGCAGCGTGCCGATGGCGCGCTGGCCGTCCTGCTTCTTGAGCGAGGTGGTCACGCGGATGTAGTCGTCGCCGGTGCGCGCGAACACCGTCGCCACCACGCCGCCGGTGGTGGCGAGGAAGCGGTCGGGCACGTCGAAGCTGTTATTGAGCACGAGGTCGCCGCTGCGGAACGTCGGCGTGGCCTTGCCGGCCACTTCCACGGTCTGCGCCGGATCCACGCTGTACGGGCCGGGCAGCACGGCCGCGAAGCTCAGCATGAAGCGGTCGGCTTCCTGGAGGATGGTGTCGTCGAGCTGGCCGACCAGTTCGCTAAGGGTCTGGCTTTCGGCATAGATGGCCTCGCGGGCCTGGTCCTCGAGCTGGCGCATGCTGCTCAGGGACAGCGCCAGCGCATAGGCGCCAAACGCGACGATCTGGACGACCAGCACCACCAGCGCGATGCGGGTGCCGATGCTCCAGCTGCCGGCCAGCGCGCGCGCGCGGCCGGCCGACGCGGGTCGGGAGAGTAAGAGAGAAGTCAAAGGGGGCGCTCCGTGGCTATTCCACGCACCTTTATGGCGCGCGGGCAACGCCCGCTCTGACGGCAGGTCGTCACAGCGTCAATAACGGATCGCCCAACCCCCGGCTTGAATGGACTGAACGCTTACTCTAATAGATCACACTGCGATGCAACGGGTTGCATAGAATCGATGTGGACCTCTCTGCTCAAACGTCCAGCCTGCCGAGCCGGACCACGGTCACGCCGGGCCGCAGCTGGCGCAGCGACGGCATTACCAGCACGCAATGATCGTACGGCGTGGTCACCGGCTCGCCATCGCGCCAGCCGATCACGGTGCCGGCCTGGTCGAAGGTTTCCAGCCCGGTGTACGGGCCCGCGAAGCGGAAGTCCATGCTGGCCGCCACCACCGGCTCGGTCACGCGCACCACGCGCTGCGCTGCCGGCAGCGGGCGCAGCCAGCCGGCCGGCAGGTCCGCTTCCTCGACGACGCCCGCGTGCAGCAGGAAGCGCGCCGCGCAGTCGCGCGCCACGTCCACGGCGGCGGTCTCCCAGTGCTGGCCGCACTCCACCAGCAGCGCGTTGCGCGCGCTGGCCGGGTCGCCGAAGCCGGCGTAGTCGCGCATGCGGCGGCCCTCGGGGTGGCCTTCGTCGACGATGATGTCCGCCGGGGCGCCGAGCGCTTTCGACAGCGCGATGCCCTTGTCGAGCGGGCCCGAGACGATCAGCGGCCGGCTTTTCTCGTGCATCGAGTGCAGGTCGAGCAGCAGGTCCACGGTGTCGATCACGGGGCGCATGGCGCGGGCGCGTCGCAATTCGCTGGAATCGCGCGTGGTATCGTCGAGCACGGCGGCGGTCCAGACGCGGTTGAAGTCCTGGTCGACGAAGCGCGAGGCATCGGGCCGGGCGGCGTCGAAGGTGGCGTAGGCGTCCACGTTGGCGAACGCCAGCGTCAGCCGCCCCCGGCGCGGCCGCAGGCCGTGGTCGAGCAGGCCGGCCACGGCGATGGCGCCGCAGACCTCGTTGCCGTGCGTCAGCGCGTTGACCATCACATGCGGGCCCGGCAGGCCGGAATCGAAGGTGTGGACGTAGGCGATGCCGGTGTTGCCGGCGGCGTAGGGGCGGATATCGGGAAAGCTGACCTCCACCGGATAGGCGGCGAAGGCGGGAGGCGTCTGCGTCATGGCAATCATCTGATCATTCAAGCGTGATTCACGCGTTATTCGCGGATTTCGGCGGTCTGCACGATGGTGCGGTAGCGGGCCGTCTCGCGCTTGATGAAGGTGCCGAACTGGGCCGGATTGGCCGGCGCCACCTCCACGCCGGCTTCGGCCAGCTTCTTGCGGACGTCCGGCTGGGCCAGCACGGCCTGCATTTCGGTGTTCAGGCGGTCGATCACCGGGCGCGGCGTGGCGGCGGGCGCCATCAGGCCGAACCAGACGCCCATGTCCACGCCCTTGAGCGACGGCGTCTCGGCCAGCGCCGGCACGTTCGGCGCCACGCTGGCGCGCTTGGCCTCGGTCACCCCATAGGCGCGCACGCGGCCGGCCTGGATATGGGGCAGCGCCGACGACAGCACCATCACGGCGAGGTCGATCTGGCCGCCCAGCAGGTCCGTGGCCATCGCGGAGGCGCCCTTGTACGGCACGTGCGTGATGTTGACCTTGCCCTGCTGCTTGATCAGCTCGCCCGCCAGGTTCAGCGGCGTGCCCACGCCCGAGGAAGCGTAAGACAGCTTGCCCGGCTGCGACCTGGCCAGCGCCATCAGTTCGCTGGCGTCCTTGGCCGGCAGCTGCAGCTTGCCGACCAGCACCATCGGCTGCGTGCCGACGAAGGTGATCGGTGCCAGATCCTTCTCGCCGTCATAGCGCACGGCCGGGTTGGTCAGGCGGGCGATGGACACCTCGCTGCCCGAGCCCAGCAGCAGCGTGTAGCCATCCGCTTCCGCCTTGACCACCTTCGACGCGCCGATCGTGCCGCCGGCGCCGCCGAGGTTCTCGATCACCACGCTCTGGCCCAGCCGCTTGCCCAGCTCCGGCGCCACGGTGCGCGCGACCAGATCGACGCTGCCCCCGGCGGTGTAGCCCACCACCAGCGTGATGGGCTTGGTGGGATAGGCACCCGCCGCATGGGCGACAGTGGCAGCCAGGGCACAACAACTCAGGGAGGCGGCAGCGGCCGCGCGCAGCAGGGTCTTCATGGTGATTTCTCTTCCGGCAGGTGTGGGTGTTGTCCGGCGATGGTAGTGAGCGCCGGGCGCGCCGGCATGCGGCTTTGGCAATGCGGGTTGCCATTTCGGCAATGGGCCGCGATGGTGCAGGGGCACGCACAAACTTGGGTCATGCAATGGGTCATAAGCCGGTGTGATTCGATCCCGATTCTGCGCCGAAGCGGCAGCTCGGACGCATCCTAATCCGCGCGCTGCGAGGCCGCGCGCCAGAACGCCTCGGCCAGCCCGCGCATCGACGCCCGGGGCCGGTAGAGGCGGATGTCGAGGGCCAGGTCGGAGGCATCGCCGCCGTCCAGATCGGCGCGCACCAGGCGGCCCGCCCGCAGGTCGTCGGCGATCAGCCGGGCCGGCAGCCAGGCCAGTCCCATCGACTGGCGCACCATCTCATGCACCGATTCGGCGAAATCGCTCACGGCGATCACATCGAGCCGCGCAGCCAGCTTCCGGCGTGCGATTTCCTGGTTGACCATGCGGCCCATGGTCAACGTCTCGGCGTAGGCGATCATCGGCACGGGCGCGGGGCGCGGGGCGGTCTTGGCCCGATCCAGGCGATGCTGTCGATGCAGACGATGCAGACGATAGGCCGGACCGCCGCGCGCATCGGCGGCGGCCACGCAGACCAGCCGCTCCACGCCCACCGGGTGGAAGGTGTAGCGCGCGTCGTCCAGCATCACCGGCAGGTCGTGCGGGCTGTAGCAGAGCAGGAAATCGACGTCGCCTTCGGTGAACAGCGCCAGCGCATCGTGCGTGGCGTGGGTGGAGATGCGCGTGCGGAAGCCGGCGCCGGCGGGGTCGTCGCGCAGCGCATGGCGCAGGCCGGCCAGCCACGCCGGCACCATCGAGCGGGCCAGCGTCTTGCCGGTGGCGATGGTCAGCGTGCTGGCATCGGCGCGATGCGCGGCGCGCAGCGACAGGCGGGCTCCGTCGAGCGTGCGCAGCGCGGCTTCGGCGGCTTCGAGGAACTGGCGGCCCTCGGCGGTCAGGCGCACCGGAAACGCGCTGCGGTCGATCAGCGGCGCGCCGGCCCAGACCTCCAGCGCCTGCATGCGCCGGCCAAACGCCGGTGGCGTGACATTGCGCAACTCGGCCGCGCGCGCCAGGCTGCCGGCCTGCGCCAGGCAGACGAAGTCTTCGAGCCAACGGATGTGCATGGGGGCGGCGGGCGGGGCGGGCGGGAGATCGGGGCATTGTAGCGCCGGCCCCTGCGCGACTCGGTTAGAATTTTCCCCCATGGCCACCGAACCGCGCGGCGCCAAGCCGCCCTTTCCCGAATACACCATCGATGAACTGGCGCGTGCAGCCGGCACCACGGTGCGCAATATCCGCTCGTACCAGGATCGCGGCCTGATCGATCCGCCCGAGCGCCGCGGCCGGGTCGGCATCTACACGCAAACCCATCTCGGGCGCCTTCGCCTGATCCATCACCTGCTGGCGCGCGGCTACACGCTCGCCAACATCATGGAGCTGCTCAAGGCCATCGTCGAAGGCCACGACCTGCGCTCCATCCTCGGCCTGGAGACGGCCATCAGCAGCCCGTGGAACAGCGAGGCGCCGCGCCACTATTCCTACCTCGCGCTGGCCCGGCTGTTCGGCCGCGCGGTGTCGCGCCCGGCGCTGGCCAAGGCCATCGCGCTGGGGCTGCTGGAGCCGGACGGCTTCGGCTACCTCGCGCGCAGCCCGCGCGCGCTGACGGCCGGCGCGGAGATCGCCCGGGCCGGCTTTGCGCTGGAAGACGTGCTGGACATCATCGAGCATTCGCGCAGCCACTTCCAGGCCGTGTCCGACCGCATCGTCGGCATGGTGGTGCGCGAGCTGGACCGCTTTGGCGAAGGCAAGCTGCCGCCCCCGGCGGAGGTGCCCCGGCTGGTGGACATCCTCTGGCGCATCCGCCCGCTGGCGATGGTGGCCGTGGAGACCGAGATGATGCGCGCGCTGGAGATCTCGGCCAACAAGTACCTCGGGGACCGCGTCGCCGCGATCCTCGAACACCTGCACGATCCCTCCTCCCCGCCCACCGAGCCACCCACCGAGCCACCCAGCGAGCCGCCCAGCAAGCCCCGCAACTAGGCTGCGCTGCGGATCGACGGCGCCCGCGTGCTGGCGCCGGCCTGCAGCGCCGTCTGCTCGATTTCCTCGATCAGCGGGCCGATCCGGCTCAGCTCGGCCCGGTTGTCCTCGTCCCATGGATGGAAACCCGGCCGAAAGTAGTCGAACCATTCCGGGATCATCTTGCGCAGCACGCCCGGCGCCCCCCACAGGAAGTTGACCACCCTGCCGAAGCCGAGCAGCTTGTGACGGCAGGTCTTGTCCGCCATCACCAGCCGCACATGGAACACGAACACCAGCGCCCAGAACGTGACCGTGGTGGTCAGCATGGTGAACGCGCGCAGCAGGTAGCGGTACGGGCCGGGCTTCATCACCGCATTCCAGACATCGTAGGCCACGGCCTTGTGCTCGGTTTCCTCCAGCGCGTGCCAGGTCCACACCTGCCGGTAGCCGGGCTCCGAGCGGCCCATGTGGCGCGGGTCGGACAACATGCCGCCGGCCAGCATCGCCGTGTAGTGCTCCAGCGCGATGGTGTGCGCCAGCTGCCACGAGTGCGGCAGGATCTTGCGCAGCAAATTCAACAGTGTTGCTACAAAGTTGTCGAGCTGGCTTGCCGGCAGGCCCGCATCGTCGAGCAGCCGGTTATAGAGGATGTGCTCGCGCGTGTGCATGGCCTCCTGGCCGATGAAGCCCGCCACGGCGCGTTTCAGCTCCGGGTCGGTGAGCCGGTCGCGGTAGTGGCGCACGCTGTCCATGAAGAAGCGCTCGCCGGCCGGGAAGAAGATCGACAGCGCGTTGATGAAGTGGGTGACGTGGGGGCCGCGCTCGTGCCAGTCGCTGATGCGGGCTGGCGGGAGGTGCGGATGCACGTCGCGGCGGACTGGCATCATGATGTGAGCTCCTTGATCGAAAGCGGACGGCCTGCGCCGGCGGCGTCCAGGAAGGGCAGGAGGTCGGCCGCCACGCGCTGCGGGTCTTCCTCCATCGGGATATGGCCCAGGCCGGCGTAGCGGCGCAGGGTGGCGTTGGGCAGCCGCGCCAGGAAGGCGTCGGCGTGCGTGGGCGGAATCCAGCGGTCGCGCTCGCCCCACAGCACCAGCGTCGGCGCGCGCACGCCGGCCAGCAGGTCGGTGGCGAGGTCGGCGAAGTCGAGCTTCGGCACCATCCGGCCGATGGCCTCGCGGCTGCCCTCCGCATAGAAGAAGTCGACATAGCGCCGGAAGGTGGCCTCGGGCACGCGGGAGGCATCACCGTACACATCGCGCGTGGCCGCCCGGATGATCCACTCGGGCAGCAGGCGCGGCGCCGACCAGCGCACCAGCGCGTGGCGGAACAGATCTATATAGATAGGCAGTTGCATCGGGAACCCGGCGGCGTCGATCAGCACCAGCCGGTTGACCAGCGACGGGCGGCGCACGGCCAGGTCCCAGGCGATCAGCCCGCCCAGCGAGTTGCCGATCAGCGTGGCGCGCGAGACCTGCACGGCAGCCAGGAAGGCATCGATGAAGTCGCGGTAGAGGTGGATATCCATCGTCACCACGCGGCCGCGCGCATCGCGCAGCGGGCCGGTCAGGCCGAACGGGGCGATGTCGAGCCGCAGCACGCGGTAGCGCTGGCGCAGCGCCGGCATCAGCCCTTCCCAGGTGTGCAGGGACGCGCCGAAGCCATGGATCAGCACCAGCGGCTCGCCCTCGGGCACGCCCTCCTCGGTGTAATGAACCAGCGCGCCCATCACCTGCACCCAGCGCGAGGCCGGCAGCGCGTAGCGGCGCGCCAGCGTGGCGCGGGAGAGGCTGAAGAAACCCACCCGCCCCTGCCCGAACCAGCGTGTGAACGCGCCCGGCGGCGCCTGCAGCGCGGCTTCCCGCGGCAACGCGGCGCGGGTCATGCGCGCTCTCCTTCGCTGGCCGCCGCCGGCGTGCCGTCCGGCATCAGCGCCTTGCGCTTGCGGCGCGTCTCGCGCACCACCAGCGACTGGTACGCCGCCGGCAGCAGGCGCGCCATGGCGTCTGCCGCGTAGGCATCGGGCCCCACCAGCACGCGCCGCTTGTTGGCGCGCACGCCATCCAGGATGATGCCGGCGGCCTTCTCCGGCGTGGTGATGAAGAACTTCTCGAACTCCTCGCGCCCCTGCTGGGCGTCGCGCACGAGCAGGCCGTTCACGCTCGGCGAGACGCGGCTGGCGCGCGCGATATTGGTCTTGATGCCGCCCGGGTGCACCGTGGTGGCCGAGACGCCGCAGTCCATCAGGTCGAGTTCCTGCCGCAGCGACTCCGTGAAGCCGCGCACCGCGTACTTGCTGGCGTTGTACGCGCCCATGCCGGGCTGCGCGAACAGCCCGAACACGCTCGAGGTATTGACGATGTGGCCCTCGCCGCTGGCCTTGAGATGCGGCAGGAAGGCCTTCGTGCCATGGACCACCCCCCAGAAGTTGATGCCGATGATCCAGTCGAGGTCGTCGTACTGCATGCCGTCCACGGTGCTGGACAGCGCCACGCCGGCGTTGTTGAAGATCAGGTTGACGCGGCCATGCGCGGCGGCCACGTCGTCCGCCCAGGCATGGACGGCGGCGCGGTCCGCGACATCGACGATGTGCGACGTTACCGTCACGCCCGGCGCCCGGCGCGCGACCTGGGCGGCGGTTTCCGCCAGCCCGGCCTCGTTGCAGTCGGAAATGGCCACGTGGCAGCCTTCCTGCGCGAGCTGGATCGCCAGGCATCGGCCCATGCCCGAACCGGCGCCGGTGATGGCGGCCACCTTGTTTCGAAACACCTTCATGCGGGTCTCCTCTTCTTTTTGCGTGGGTGGCTAGACGCGGATCGCGTCGGCGTCTTCGGGCTGCGGCACCCCGGCTGGCTGCCGCGCGGGCCAGCGCTCGTAGTCGGCCGGCTGGAAAGACTGCGTGGCGCGGCGGAACTGCCAGGTGAAGCCCGGCCACAGCGTGGTGTTCTTGCCGTTGCGCGGGTCGATGTACCAACTGGCGCAGCCGCCGGCGCTCCAGATGGCGTGGCCAAGCTTCTGCTGGATGTTGCGGTTGAACGCGGCCTGCACGGGCGGGCGCACGTCCACGGCCTGGAGGCGGGCCTGGCGCATGTGGCGCAGGGCGTCGAGCACGTAGTTCACCTGTGACTCGATCATGAACACCATCGAGCTGTGGCCCAGCCCGGTGTTCGGGCCGACGATCAGGAACAGGTTCGGGAATCCGGCCACGGTGGTGCCGAGGTAGGCCTGCGCGCCGTCGCGCCAGGCGTCGAGCAGGTCTTCGCCGTCACGGCCCACGATCACGCCGCGCGGCAGCGGGTCCGTGGCGTGGAAGCCGGTGCCGAGGATGATGCAGTCCGCCGGGCGGCGCGTGCCGTCGCGCATGACGATGGCGTCCGCCTCGACGTGGTCGATGCCGGTGGTCACCACGTCCACGTTGGGCCGCGTCAGCGCCGGGTAGTAATCGTTCGAAATCAGCACGCGCTTGCAGCCGATGGTGTAGTCCGGCGTCAGCGTGGCGCGCAGCACCGGGTCCGGCACCTGCCGGCGGAGGTGGCGGCGCGCGATGCGCTCCACCGCCTTCATCAGCTTGGGATGGAGCACGAAACCGAGCACGCGCGATTCGAGCATCCAGTAGATCCCCGTGCGGGCCAGCGCCTGCGTGAACGGCAGGTGGCGGAACAGCCAGCGCTCGCCGGCGGAGACCGGGCGGTCCGGCTTCGGCATGATCCACGGCGGGGTGCGCTGATAGAGGTCGAGCTGATCGACGAGCGGCGCGATCTGCGGCACGAACTGGATTGCGCTGGCGCCGGTGCCGATCACGGCAACGCGCTTGCCGGCCAGCGGATAGTCGTGGCGCCACTGCTGCGAGTGGAACATCGCGCCCGCAAAGCTATCGAGGCCGGGAATATCCGGGATCGACGGCCGGCTCAGGCCGCCCATCCCCGACACCAGCACGCGCGCCCGCACGCGCCGGCCATCGGCCATGCGCAGGCGCCAGCAGCCTGCCGGGGCGTCCCAGGCGGCCTGCTGGAGCGCGTGCCCAAGGCGCAGGTGAGGACGCAGGCCGAAGCGGTCCGTGCAGTGTTCGAGGTAGGCGCGGATTTCCGGCTGGGTCGAGAACATGCGCGACCAGTCCGGGTTCGGGGCGAACGAGAACGAATAGAGGTGCGATTGCACGTCGCAGGCGCAGCCGGGGTAGTGGTTGTCGCGCCAGGTGCCGCCCACCGCCCCCGCCTGCTCGAAGATCAGGAAATCTTCCTCGCCGGACTGCTTGAGGCGAATGGCCATGCCCAGGCCGGCAAAGCCGCTGCCGATGATGGCGATGTCGCAGGTGACTTCGGTGCCAAGGCCGGCCGGCAGATCCACGGGTGCGTTCATAAGGGGCGTTCCGGTGGGTGCGCTGGCGGCGCCGGCTGGCGGCGGGTCGTTAGCGACACCGTTTATTGTGACATTGATCGATGTCATCATAGGTACCGCTTCCGAGCCGGGTCAATCCGATGGCTTGAAGGATTGCTCTATTTTTGGGGGATTTCCAGTGTCTTGGGCGCCACATAAAACAAGGGCGTAGCGACGGGCGCAGCAGTGGGTACGGCTGTCAGCCGCGCGTTTGAAACCGAAGGGGAAGTCGAAATTATTTTCGGCCGCTTCGGCAGAATCGCAACGCAGCGACAACAAGAACAACCGGAGACACCGCATGCCCCGACCGGCGACCACCGCCCCACCCCGTCCCCAACGGCCCTCACGCCCCTCTCGCCGCGCGTTCCTGAAGGTTGGCGCCGGCTTCTCGGCGGCCATCGCCTGCTCGGCGCTGTTCCCCACGCTGACCGGCTGCACGCCCGCCGATGCGCCGCCGCAGGTCGGCATGGCGTTCCTGCGCCCCGCCGATGTGACCCTGTTCCGCGCCCTGCTGCCCGCCATCGCCAGCGACCTGGCCGCGGCGGACGCCGGCACGCGCGAGACGCGGCTGGCCGCCGCCGTAAAGAACATCGACGGGACCATCGCCGCGATGGACCAGAACGGGCGCGGGGAACTGCGCAAGCTGCTCGATCTGTTGGCCAGCACGCCGCTGCGCTGGGCCGTGGCGGGCGTGCGCACGCCGTGGGCGCAGGCCACGCCAGATGCGGTCCGCGCCTTCCTCGCGCGCTGGCGCGCCAGCCGCTTCGAGACGCTCAACGCGGGCGGCGTGGTGCTGGTCAAGCTGGCCAGCGTCGCCTATTTCGTGCTGCCGGGCACCTGGGCCGCGAGCGGCTATCCCGGCCCGAATCCCGCGGTCTATCGCGCCCTCCACAGCTAAGGCTCCCGCTCATGGCCATCGACGATATTTACAGTGCCGGCATCGCGTCCGGCTGGAAGGTGCTGGACGCCGCCACGTTCACCGCGCCGCGCACGCTCGACGCCGATGTGGCGATCATCGGCACGGGTGCGGGCGGCGGCATCGCCGCCGAAATCCTCAGCGAGGCGGGCCTGCGGGTGCTGCTGCTCGAGGAAGGCGGGCTGCATACCTCGAACAGCTTCCGCGATATGGATGAGGCGCGCGCCTATCGCGACCTCTACCAGGAGGCGGCCGCCCGGGCGACGGCGGACGGTGCCATCGCGGTGCTGCAGGGCCGCTCGGTGGGCGGCAGCACCACGGTCAACTGGTCGTCCAGCTTCCGCACGCCGCCCCGCACGCTTGCGCACTGGGCCAGCGAGCACGCGGTGACAGGCCACAGCGAGGCGGACATGGCGCCGTGGTTCGCCCGCATCGAGGCCCGGCTCGGCATGGCGCCGTGGGCGATGGCGCCGAATCCGAACAACGCGGTGCTCAAGCGCGGCTGCGACCAGCTCGGCTGGGAGTCGCACGTGATTCCGCGCAATGTGAAGGGCTGCTGGAACTCGGGCTATTGCGGCTTCGGCTGCCCGGTCAACGCCAAGCAGTCGATGCTGGTGTCGACGATTCCCAACGCGCTCGCCCATGGCGCCACGCTGGTGCACCGGGTGCGGGTGCGCAAGCTCGACCACGACGGCAAGGCCGTGCACGGGCTGACTGGCGAGGCGCTTGGCTTCGACGGCTATACGCCGACCGGCGTCACGCTGAGCGTGCGGGCGCGCCATGTGGTGGTGGCGGGCGGGGCCATCAACTCGCCAGCGCTGCTGCTGCGCTCGGGGGTGCCGGACCCGCACGATCTTGTCGGCCGTCGCACGTTTATTCATCCGGTGAATTTGAGCATCGCAGAAATGCCTGAGCTTATTGAACCGTACTATGGCGCGCCCCAATCCATCGCCTCGGACGAATTTCAATGGCGCAATGGCGCCACCGGCCCGATGGGCTACAAGCTGGAGGTGCCGCCGATGTTCCCGGGCATCAGCGCCGGCGTGCTCAACAACTTTGGCGATGCGCTGCGCCGCGAGATGGCCGCGTTGCCCCATACCAACGCCATGCTGGCGCTGTTGCGCGACGGCTTCGTGCCGGACAGCCCGGGCGGGCGGGTGCGCGTGGCCGACGATGGCAGCCCGGTGCTGGAGTACGCCCTGAGCGACTACGTCTGGGACGGCGTGCGCCGCGCCTGGCTGAGCATGGCCGAGGCCCAGTTCGCGGCCGGCGCCAAACGGGTGCGCCCGGCCCACCTGGACGCCGCCTGGTACACCAGTTGGCCGCAGGCGCGGGATGCCATCCAGACCCTGCCCCTGAAGCCGTTCCGCGCCCTGCTGTTCACCGCCCACCTGATGGGCGGCTGCGCGATGAGCGACGATCCGGCGCGCGGCGTGGTGGACAGCCAGGGCCGGCATCACCATCTGTCCAATTTGTCTGTGTTGGACGGGTCAGTGTTTCCGACCAGCATCGGGGCGAACCCCCAGTTGTCAGTTTTCGCATTGACGGCGCAAAATGTTACGTCGCTGTCAGCTCGCATCACGGCGTGATGAGACTGGCGGCGGCCCGCTCGGGGGGGCGGTAGTCGTTGGGTTGGGGATCGCGCAGCGCAGGCAAACCGCCGCCAGGCTTGGCATCACAAGGCATGGCGGGGGCCCGGCGACTGTGGCGACCCTACGGATTCGCGTAGGTTTTCTGCCTGGCGGATCGGTACTCGCGGTCTAGAGGAACTCTTCGAAAATTGCACTTGTGAAACAGTCGAGGCGGTGAAATAGGCTTCGTACAACCGTTTCAAGCATCCGTACGCCAGCAGAGCAACGGAGCGACAGTGGTAGTGGATATTTGCAGGGGTCCACAGCAGTAATTTTGCGAGAGACACCCCATGAAGACCGGCAAAAGCACGGCAGGCGATACCAAGGCGCGGATCCTGGATGCGACCGAGAAGCTGTTCATCGAAGTGGGCTACGAAGCGACCTCCCTGCGGCAAGTCACGTCGCGGGCGATCGTCAATCTCGCAGCCGTCAACTACCACTTCCGCAGCAAGGAGATGATGATGCAGGCGGTGCTCGGGCGCCGGCTGGATCCACTCAACACGCGGCGGCTGGCGCTCCTCGATGCCTGCGAGGCCCGTTGGCCCGGCCACGCCATCCGCTGCGAACACGTGATGGGCGCGCTGTTTGTGCCCGCACTGCAGATGGCACGCCAGCCAGAGATCGGCGGTCCGTCCTTCCTGCGCCTGCTCGGGCGGGTGTATTCGGACACCTCGCCATTCATCCAGTCCTACCTGATGGGGCACTACGCTCCGGTGTTCGGGCGCTTCTTCGAAGCCTTCGCCCGGGCGCTGCCGGACGTGCCACGCCAGGAACTCGGCTGGCGCCTGCATTTCGCTCTCAAGGCGCTGGCCGGCGTGCTGGCCGGCGATGAACTCGGCAACCTGATGCCGGCGTTCACGCAGGGCAAGAGCATGAGCGATGCGCACGTGCTGGCCCAGCTCACGTCGATGGTGGTGGCGGCCCTCAAGGCGCCCTCGCCCGAGACGCAGGAACTGGGCGCGCTGCAGGACGTGTTCGACATCGGCGATGCCCAGCAGGCCGACGAACAGGCTCATATGGAGGCCCTGGCCGCCACCGTGGAGGACGAGGCCCACCAGGCCGCCGTCGCCACGGCCGCCGCCGTGAGCCGTGCCCGACGCGGCACGCGCACGGTACGCAACGAAGGGACCGCACGCGCGGCCACCGCCAGCCTGGCGGTACGCCGCGAGATGTGTCCCGCCTTCCCCAGCAATCCGCTCGACGACTGGATGCGCACCCGCTCCAGGAACTAGCCGCGCGCGGCGGTCTCCACCGGGACCGCCGCCCTGGCACCGGGCGCGCGACGACCCACGTCGCGCCGGGATTGCCCTGATTCGAGATCGATTCTTTTCGCCACGCCACCGCGAGGCGTGACGCCCTGCGCGCCACGCACGGCCCCCTGCTGCCCTGAATGTGGCCACGCCTTGCGGGACAGACAAGGAGACACGCGATGAAGCCATTGCATCTGGTCGCCGCCATCGGCGCCGTCATCGGCCTGCTGGCCACCCAACACATTGGCCTGCCGGTGGCCCGTGCCCAGACCGCGCCCCCGGCCGCCCCCCAATCCGCCCCCCAATCCGCCGCCCAATCCGCCGCCCAATCCGCAGCACCGGGTACGCGCACCGCCACGCCCTATGACGGCTTGCCCGCCGCCCAGCAGTCGGCGCTGTTCTCGAAGCAGACCGCCAGCGGCGAGCTGGCCGCGCTGCCCGATGCCCAACTGCTGGCCACCTTCGACGCCCTGCAGCCCGAGACCCTGCTGATGTGGGCGCGCGCCGAGATGAACCGCTATCCCGAATACGAATACTGGATGGCCCGCCAGGAGCGCCTCAACGGCCAGTGGCAGGACACCCCGGCGCGCATGATGATCCGCTACCGCCACCAGCCGCGCCAGCTCTATGCCAAGTGGCTGCCTAACGGCGTGCAGTCGGGGCAGGAAATCATCTACGACGAGACCCGCCGCAAGGACGAGATGTACGGCCACCTGGGCGGCATCATGGGCTTCACGTCGATGTGGATCTCGCTCGATGGCACGCTCGCCAGGTCTCAGTCGAACCATACGGTGCGCGACCTGGGCTTCCAGTACGTGCTGTCGATGCTGGAGCGCGACGCGCGCTCGCTGCGCGCTGCCGGCCTCTCCGAGAAGTACAACCGCGCCGAGATCGTGCGCGAGCAGGGTGTGCGCATGGTGGCGCTGACCTGGGACCTGCCCGAGGGCGCGCCCAAGTACTACGCCAAGAAGGTGCAGCTGATGCTGGACCTCAAGCACCCGTGGCCGCGTGTGGAAACCGCGTGGGACGCGGACGGCAACATGGTCGAGAAGATCGTGTTCGAGCGTGCGGTGAAGAAGGCCTTCGACGCCTCCGCGTTCGACCCCGCCAACAGCGAATACAAGTTCTGACCGCCGCGCAAGCGCGCGCGCCGGGCGTTTGAATGTGGACGCGGAAGCCTCCGCGCACGGTTTGAACGCTGGCCCCCGCGCGCTTGCACGGCAACGCTGACAGGCCGGCCGCCGTTGTTTGGAACGACCGCTCTATTGACGCTCAAACGCGCCAGACGCGAGAGTCCGACCCACCGCGACAGATCCGCAACAGATCCCAAACAGATCCCAAACAGATCCACAACAAGCGGACCGTCGGTCATAACAACATGGAGACAAGTCATGTCCGAGCTGCATCTTCGGCGCGCGCCACATCGCGCCTTTTGCTTCGCCGCCATCCTGGCTGGGGTAAGCCTGACGCTCACGCTGGCCGCTTGCGGCGGCGGTGGCGATGACCCGGGCACCGCCGCGCCCGCCGCCGCGCAGCAGTGCGGCGCCACCCACAGCTGCCCGGCCACCGGCCCCACGCAGAACCAGCCCGTGGCCGCGCTGTGCCCGGACACGCTCGACTACAACACCACCTACACGGGCGGCTCCGGCGCCGGCGAACTCGTGAAGATGCAGTTCGACTCCACGCAGGGCACGTACCGCATCCAGATCCTCGAATCCGCCGTGCCGAAGGCTACCAACGACATCTACCCCACGCGCGCCGGCGTGACGCTGACCGGCACGATGGCGCATCCCACGCGCCCGCTGCCCACCCCGGCGCAGAACCAGTGCGCGTACGAGCTGAAGACGGCTACGGCCTCCGATGGCGTCTCGCAGGCGTTGATCGACCCGGCCAACCCGCCGATCATCTTTGTCGGCAATGGCGTGGCCGGCGGCGGCATCCCCGGGGCGACGATCGAGTACGCCGGCATCTTCGGCATCGGCGCGATCCCCAAGACCACCTTCCCGATGTACCCGGTGCTGGCCTTCGCCCAGACCGAGACCGACTTCGCCAAGGTGGCCGGCACCTACAACGTGCTCGGCTACCACCTCGTGCCGTCCGGCGGCGAGCTGTTCCCGGCCGGCTACTTCCTGCCTGCCACGGCGCAGACCGTGGAGACGCTCAATGCCGATGGCACCTGTCACGCATCGAGCGGCAACTGCGTGACCACGGGCCAGCCGTGGAAGCTGCGCGCGGGCACCGACGGCGCGTTCGACAGCGACAACGCCAACAGCAGCCAGCCCTACCCGCACTTCTTCGACAAGGCCTTCCTGCAGGACAACAACAGCCTCGCCAAGGGCGTGCTGGTGGTCGGCAAGCTCGACGGCGCGCAGGTGCCGCTGCTGATCCGCGTCGGCTATGCCCGCATCGACCTCGCGGCGAACATCCTCAGCGTGGATGACGAATCGGGCCTGGCGCTGCTCTCGCCCACTACTGCCACCACGCAGGCAGCGATGCAGGGCAGCTACATCGGCTCCGGCAGCGACTTCAAGTACCTGTCGTCGATCGTCCACGACAACCTCGTCGCGCTGATCGATCCGCAGGATTCGTCGCTCAAGCCGGTGGGCGGCTTCCAGATGGACTTCACGCAGGCCACCCAGCCCGGCGTTGTGGCCACCACCGACAACAGCGGCGTCACCGGCAAGCTGATCACCACCGGCCCGGTCTACGCGCACCTGTTCGGCCCCGCCACGAGCCCCACGTTCCGCGTGAGCGCGCTGGCCAGCCGCTGATTCCGCACCCCACACCATAAGAAAGACCAAGGAGACGCCTCATGCCCCAACTGCCCGCCCCGCTTCCTGACTCGCGCCCCGCAAGCAACACCCGCCGCCAACCGTGGCTGGGCCGCGTTGCGTTGGTACTCGGCGCCACCGCCCTGCTCGCCGCCTGCGGTGGCGGCGGGGACGGCGGCGGTGGCACCGCCACGCCGGCCGCCGCGCCAGTGCGGCTGTGCCCGAGCGCCATCGACTATTCCACACCCTACATCGGCGGCACGGGCTCGGGCGAACTGGTCAAGGTGCAGATCGACACCACCCAGCGCACCTGGGCCGTCACCTTCCTCGATTCGTCAGTGCCGCGCACCACGGGTACGATCAAGCCCACTCGCTCCGACCCCACCGGCGGCAAGAACGTGATGACCGGCACGCTGGCCAAGGAAACCGGCTTGCCGACCGAGAAGCTCAACCAGTGCGCATTCCAGCTGCTCGGCGCCAGCCTGGACCCGACCCGGCCGGCGCGGCTGTTCGTCGGCCAGGGCGTGATGGGCGGCACCATCCCGGGCGCGCGCATCCAGTTCAACGGCATCGCCGGCGCGGGTTCGGTGCCGGACACCACCTTCCCGTTCTTCCAGTTCATCGGCTTCGCGCAGACCGAGACCGACCTGACCAAGATTGCCGGCACCTACAACGGCTCCGGCTTCCATGAGGTGCCATCGAAGAAGTTCCAGATGGTGGCGCAGGACTACCGCATGGCGCTGGCGGCCGATGGCTCATTCACGGTGTGCGACAACAAGGCTGGCGGCACCTGCAAACAGCGCGGCGACAAGTTCGTGCCGCAGGACAACGGCACCCTGCTCTCCACGCGCTATGAGGGCGAATTGCCGCCAACGCTGGGCGCCGTGCTGGGCCGCGCCTACCTGATCGTCGGCAAGCTGGCCGGGCACCTCGTGCCGATCATGATCCGGGTGGGCTTCGCCAATGACGACTTCACCCAGTTGCCGGTGGGCGCCGACGACGAGATCGGCATCGGCATGATGGCGCAGGCGGTTTCCGCGCCGCAAGGCACCTACAACGCCGAGTACGTGGGCGTGGACAGCAATTTCGAGTACCGCGTGACGGCACTGGTCGATGGCGACGCGGCCATGCTCGACCCGTTCCGCGCCTCGGACGCCACGCTGGCCACGGCGCTGAAGCTCGATTTCTCTCAAACGGTGCCCGGCGTGGTCACCACCACCCGCAAGGACGTCGGCGCCAGCGGGCCCAAGGGCAAGTTCATGTTCACCGGCCCCCGCGGCGTGTTCGGCTTCGTCGAGGATCGCAACGGCTCGCCCTACTTCACCGTCGGCGCGTTCGTCGAATAACGGACAGGAGATCTCAGATGACGCTGCAACGCCTGTCCATGCAACGCCTGCTTGCCATCATCACCGCGCTTGTCGCGTGGGTTGCCATGCCGACCGCCCACGCTCAGAAAGCCGGGGACAATGTCGTCTCGGCCGGCTGGTTCCATATCCAGACCCATGGCAGCAGCCCGCCGCTGACCACCAGCGTGGTGGACGTGCCGATCAATTACCCGCTCGGCCTGCCCTCCACGTTCACCGCGCCAGGCAGCGGCCTGTCGTCGTCGAACGCCGATACGTTGGGCCTGACCTTCAGCCACTTCGTCACGGACCACATCGCCGTGACGGCCGTCGGCGGCATTCCGCCCGAGTTCAAGCTGTACGGCCATGGCGAGCTGATCCCGCCGGGGCCGGCCGGCGCGCTGGGGCGGCAAAGCCTGGGCGACCCGTCGCTGAACCCGATCATCACGCGCGCCCGCCAGTGGAGCCCTGCCGCGATGGTCCAGTACCACTTCCTGGAGCCCGGCACGCGCTTCCGGCCGTTCCTGGGGGTGGGCGTGTCGTACAACTTCTTCACCGATATCCGCGTGAATCCGGCCTTCGCGGAATCGGTCAACAACAACCTCGGCGCGGTTTTGGCGGCCGGCGCCGGCATCCCGGGGCCAACCTCGGTCCATGCCGATGCCTCGTCGTCGTGGGCCCCGGTGTTCAACGTTGGCGGCACCTACAACTTCAACGAGCACTGGGGGGTGACGGCGGCGGTGACCTACATCCCGCTGAAGACCACGTCGACGATGACCATCAAGGCGTCCGACGGCACCACGCTGTCCACCTCGAAGACGAAGCTCGAGCCGAATCCGATCATCTTCTTCCTGGCGGCGACGTACAAGTTCTGATCCGGCGGTGCCAAACAAAAAGGGCGAAGCTCGCGCTTCGCCCTTTTTGCTTCCTGCGTGGCCGCAGTGGTTACTGTGCCGAGGTGCCCGTCGGCGGCGTGGTGGTTTGCGCCACCGCGCCCGTCTCGGTCAGCCCGCCGCCCAGTGCGCGGTACAGGTCGATCGAGTTGACCAGCCGCAACTGCCGCGCCTGGATCAGCGCCTGCTCGGCGGAGAACAGCTGGCGCTGCGCGTCGAGTTCGTCCAGATAGCTCGCCACGCCGCTGCGGAAGCGCAGCCGCGACAGCTCATAGCGCGCCGATTCCGCGTCGCGCTGCTGCTGCTGGCCGGCCACCTGCTCTTCCAGCGTGCCGCGTGCCACCAGGGCGTCGGCCACTTCGCTGAAGGCCACCTGGATGGTCTTCTCGTAGTTCGCCACCTGGATGTTCTTGCGCACGTTGGCCAGGTCGAGGTTCGACAGGTTGCGGCCATAGTCGAAGATCGGCAGCACCAGCTGCGGCGAGAATGACCAGATGTTGGCGCCGGAGTCGAACAGGTTGGTGAACGACGTGCTGATGTTGCCGGCACTGGCCGTCATCGTGATGCGCGGGAAGAACGCCGCCCGCGCCGCGCCAATGTTCGCGTTGGCCGACAGCAGGGCCTGTTCGGCCTGGCGGATATCCGGACGCTGCGTGAGCAGATCGGACGGCAGCCCTTCCGGGATGTCGCTGATGATGTGCTCGTCCGACAGTTGCATCGGCGCCGGCAGGTTGGCGATCTCGCCAATCGGCTTGCCCACCAGCACTTCCAGCGCGTTCTGCGCCTGCGCGCGCTGGCGCGCCAGCTGCGCGGCGGCCACGCGGGCCTGCGCCACCAGCGATTCGTTGTCGCGCAGATCCAGGGCCGAGGTGGCCCCCGCATCGAAACGCCGCTTCGCCAGCTCGAACGTGCTCTGGCGCGCTTCCAGCGTGTTGCGGGCCAGGTCGTACTGCTCGGCCGCCGCGCGCTCGGCCAGATAAGCCTTGGCCACTTCGGACACCAGCAAGATATAGGCGGCGCGATGCGCCTCCTCGGTGCTCAGGTACTGCGCCAGCGCGGCGTTCGACAGGCTGCGCACACGCCCGAAGAAGTCCAGCTCCCACTGGCTTACCGACAGGCCCACCTGGTAGATGTTGCCCGTGAACGATTGATTGACGCCCGAGGTCGCCCCCGAGAATCGGCCGCGCTGGAAGCTCGCGTTGCCGTTCAGGGTCGGCAGCAGGTCCGCGCGCTGGATCCGGTACTGGGCGCGTGCTTCCTCGATGCGCAAGGCAGCCGTGCGCAGGTCGCGGTTGTTCTCCAGCGCCGTGGCGATCAGCCCCTGCAGGCGCGGATCGGTAAAGAAATCGCGCCAGCCGATCTCCGTGGCGCGGCGGGTCTCGCCGCTCTTCACTTCGGCGGACGCATAGCCCTCCGGGGCCGCCGGAAAGCCGGCCGCCACCGGCGCGGCCGGACGGTCATAGTGCGGCGCCAGCGTGCAGCCCGTCAGCACGCCGGCCACCAGCAGCAGTGTGGTCAGTGTCTTGGTCATGTCAGTTTTTCTCCTGGGCTTCTTCCAGGCGCGCGCGTTCCCGCTCGTGCTGGCTCGCGCTGCCCTTGAAGCGGCCGCGCACCACCACGAAGAATACCGGCACCAGGAAGATCGCCAGCACCGTGGCCGTGATCATCCCACCCATCACGCCCGTACCGATGGCGCGCTGGCTGCCCGAGCCCGCGCCGGTGGCAATCGCCAGCGGCAGCACGCCCAGGATAAATGCGAACGACGTCATCAGGATCGGCCGGAAGCGCAGGTGCACCGCCTCGAGCGTCGCCTCGACCAGCCCCTTGCCCTGGGCCTGCAGGTCCTTGGCGAATTCCACGATCAGAATGGCGTTCTTCGCCGAGAGACCGATCGTCGCGATCAGACCCACCTTGAAGTACACGTCATTGGGCATGCCGCGCAGCGTCACGCCGAGCAGCGCACCGAGCACGCCCAGCGGCACCACCAGCAGCACCGCCACCGGGATCGACCAGCTCTCATAGAGCGCGGCCAGGCACAGGAACACGATCACCAGCGACAGCGTGTAGAGAATCGGCTCCTGCGAACCGGCCAGGCGCTCTTCGTACGACTGGCCCGACCACTCGAAGCCGAAGCCCGGCGGCAGCTTGGCGAAGTTCTCCTCCATCACACGCATGGCCTCGCCCGTGGACTTGCCCGGCGCGGCCTGGCCGGCCAGCTTCACGGCCGGCATGCCGTTGTAGCGCTCCAGGCGCGGCGAACCCATGATCCACTGCGACGTGGCGAACGAGGCAAAGGCCACCATGTCGCCGTTGGCGTTGCGCACACGCAGCTTGGTCAGGTCGTCCGGCAGCTGGCGGTCGGCGCCCTCGGCCTGCACAATCACCCGGCGCACGCGGCCTTCGTAGATGAAGTCGTTCACATACGAGGAACCGAAGGCGATGGTCAGCGTGTTGTTGATGTCTGCCACCGTCACGCCCAGCGCCCGCGCCTTTTCGCGGTCGATGTCGATGCGCAGCTGCGGTGCGTCTTCCTGGCCCTCCGGGCGCACGCCCTGGAGCACCGGATTCTTCGCCGCCATGCCGAGCATCTGGTTACGCGCTTCCATCAGCTTGGCGTGGCCCTGCCCCGTGCGGTCCTGCAGGCGGAAGTCGAAGCCCGAGGAATTGCCGAGTTCCGAGATCGCCGGCGGGTTCAGCGGGAAGATGATCGCGTCCTTGATGAACGACAGCGCGCCGAACGCCCGGCCTACCAGTGCCTGCGCGGTCTGGTCCGCGCCGGTGCGATCCTTCCAGTCCTTGAGCCGGACGAAGGCGATACCGCCGTTCTGGCCGCGGCCGAAGAACGAGAAGCCTGCCACCGTGATCATCTGGTCGACGACCTTCGATTCCTTCTGCAGGTAGTAGTCCTCGATCTGCTTGAGCACGCCGATGGTGCGCTCCTGCGTGGCGCCCTGCGGCAGCTGCACGACCGTGATCATGTAGCCCTGGTCCTCATCGGGCAGGAACGACGACGGCAGGCGCTGGAACAGCAGCACCACGCCGGCGATGATCACCGCGTAGATGATCAGGTAGCGGCCCGAGCGCTTCAGGATGCGCGCGACGATGCCCTGGTAACCGGTGGACGCCGTGGCGAACGTGCGGTTGAACCAGCCGAAGAAGCCCTTCTTCTCCTCGTGATGGCCGGCCTCGACCGGCTTGAGCAGCGTGGCGCACAGCGCCGGGGTCAGCGTCAGCGCCAGCACGGCCGAGAACCCCATCGAGGCGATCAGCGACAGCGAGAACTGGCGGTAGATATTGCCGACCGAGCCCGAGAAGAACGCCATCGGGATGAACACGGCGGTCAGCACCAGCGTAATGCCGACGATGGCGCCGGTGATCTGGCCCATGGCCTTGCGGGTGGCCTGGCGGGGCGAGAGCCCCTCCTCGCTCATGATCCGCTCGACGTTCTCCACGACCACGATGGCATCGTCCACCAGGATACCGATGGCCAGCACCATGCCGAACATCGTCAGCACGTTGATGGAGAAGCCGAAGGCCAGCATTGCCCCGAACGTGCCGAGCAGCGCCACCGGCACCACCAGCGTCGGGATCAGCGTGGCGCGGAAGTTCTGGAGGAACAGGTACATCACCAGGAACACCAGCACCACAGCCTCGAGCAGCGTCTTGACCACTTCCTCGATCGAGATCTTCACGAAGGCGGAGGTGTCGTACGGCACGCTGAACTCGTAGTCCGGCGGGAAGTAGCGTTGCAGCTCTTCCATCTTCGCGCGCACGGCGGTGGCCGTGGCCAGCGCGTTACCCGTAGGCGCGAGCTTGATGGCGATGGCCGACGCCGGCTTGCCGTTGATGCGCGCCAGCGTGGAGTAGTCCGCGCCGCCCAGTTCCACGCGGCCCACGTCCTTGATGCGCACCGACGACCCGTCCGGGTTCGTGCGCAGCAGGATGTTGGCGAACTGCTCCGGCGTGGTCAGCCGGCTTTCCGTGCTGACCGTGGCGTTCAGCTCGGTGCCCCGGGGCGACGGCGTGCCGCCCAGCTCGCCCACGGCGACCTGGATGTTCTGCTCGGAGACCGCGGCGGTCACGTCCAGCGGCGTCAGGTTGTAGCCGGTCAGCTTGGCCGGGTCCAGCCAGATGCGCATGGCGTACTCGGTACCGAACAGGTCGGCCGAGCCCACGCCGGGCACGCGGCGGATGGAGTCCACCACCTGCGCGGAGACGAAGTTACCGAGCGCGATCGCATCCGTATTGCCGGACTTGGACGAGACCGTGATGAACATCATGTAGTTGTTGCCGGCCTTGTCCACCTTCACGCCCTGCTGGCGCACCTCCGCCGGCAGGCGCGCTTCCACGCGCTTGAGGCGGTTCTGCACCTCCACGGAGTTCAGGTCGACGTTCGAGCCCGGCGCGAACGCGATGTTGATCGACGCCAGCCCGGACGCCTCGCTTTGCGACTCGTAGTACAGCAGGTTCGGCGCGCCGTTGAGTTCCTGCTCGATCACGGACACCACCGAGTCCTCGATGGTCTTGGCGGACGCACCGGGGTAAGTCGTGGTCACCGAAATGATCGGCGGGGCGATGTTGGGGTACTGGGCGATCGGCAGCTGCAGGATCGCCAGCACCCCGCCGAGCGCGATGATCAGCGCGAGCACCCACGCGAACACCGGCCGGTCGATAAAAAACTTGGCCATGAATCTGGCTCCCTAGTTATTGCTTGATGGGGCGATGGGCGCGGGTTCAGCCCTGGGTGGCCGGGTTCGACGCGGTCTTCGGCGCCTGGAACGGCACGGCCTTGGCGGGCGCACCCGGCTGCACCTTCTGCAGCCCTTCCACGATCACCTTCTCGCCGCCCTTCAGGCCCTCGGTGATGATCCAGCGGTCGTCGATCGCCTGCGGTGCCTTGACCGGCACCACGGCCACCTTGCCGTCGGCGCCGACCACCATCACGCTGGCGCCCTGGGCCGTGCGGATCAGCGCGCGCTGCGGCACGGTCAGGGCATTCTCGTCCACGCCCTGCTCGATCTTCACGCGCACGAAGGTGCCCGAGAGCAGTTCGCGCTTGGCGTTCGGGAACTCCGCGCGCAGCGTGATCGAGCCGGTGGTCGGGTCCACGGTCATGTCGGTGAACAGCAGCTTGCCGGTCTGGGCGTACTCGCGGTCTCCGGCTTCGGGGAACAGATGCACGCGTGCACCGCCGTTCACACCCTTCACCTGGCCGTTCTCGATGGCCCGGCGCAGGCGCGCCACTTCGGCGGCAGGTTGCGTGAACGTCACCCAGATCGGGTCGACCTGCTCCACCACCGTCAGCTTGGTCGCTTCGCCCTTGCCGACCAGCGCGCCTTCCGTGACCAGCGCGCGGCCCACGCGGCCGGAGATCGGCGCGGTGACCGTGGTGTAGCCCAGGTTGATCTGGGCCGTGGTCACGGCAGCCTTGGCGGCGGCGATGTCGGCATTGGCCTGGCCGGCAGCGGCCACGGCGTCGTCGAACTCCTGCTTGCTGACCGCATTGGCAGCCACCAGCGGCTTGTAGCGCTCGGCCTTCTGGCGCGCGGAGACGGCATTGGCCTCGGCCCGCTCCAGCTGCGCCTTGGCGGACGCCAGCTGCGCCTGGTACGGGGCCGGATCGATGCGGAACAGCACCTGGCCAGCCTTCACTTCGCCGCCTTCGGTGTAGTTGCGGGACAGTACGATGCCTTCCACGCGGGCGCGCACTTCGGCGGTCCGCACGCCTTCCAGGCGGCCCGGCAATTCATTGACGACGGCAACGGCGGATGGTGTGACGGTAACCACACCCACTTCCGCCGGCGGCATGGCGCCGCCCTGCGGAGCCTTCTGGCCGCAGGCGGACAACGCCAGGACCGCCACAGCGGCGGCAACGCAATGGATACGTTGGGACTTCCTCATCGATAACCCCATGATGATGTTTGAGATCTGCCGCACTGGCCGCATGTGACAGCCGGACGGGCGCGCCACCTGTGGTGGCGAGTGCGGAAAAGCGTAATACGCACCGCAAGCCGGCTCCCTTGAGGGGGGCATGGCTGGCGGCGTTGGTGCGGTACAACTGGCAGGTTGGAGCCCGGGGCACCGGCCGTGACGTCACTTTGCGTGCAGGGCGTCACTGGATCTTGGGCTGGCCGGCGATCGAGCAAGCGCGTAGTATATATACATTCAAGCATGTATGTTAAGCCCCGCCCGCAAACAGCGCCTTTTACAACACTCAGAAGCGCGGCCCTTTTGATGCGATCTTGACGATTTGCGTCAACAGTGAGCACGAATATTGCGGGCAGGTTAGGATGCGCCCCGCTGATTGGCGGTGGCGCCATGAATAATTGAGAGGTTGTCGTCACAATTTCGTGGCACAACGGAGACCTGGGCGGCTAAGCGTCCGCTGGCAGGAAAGAGGAAATGGTCAGACGTACCAAGGAAGAAGCGCAGGAAACCCGCAACCGGATCCTGGATGCCGCCGAGGCGGTGTTCCACGCCCGCGGCGTGGCGCGCCCGTCACTTGCCGATATTGCCGAGGCTGCCGGCGTTACGCGCGGCGCCATCTATTGGCACTTCAAGAACAAGAGCGATGTCTTCGCGGCCATGTGCGACCGCGTGAACCTGCCCGTGGAGGCGCTGATCGCCCCCGAGCGGCGGGCGCTGCGCGAAGATCCGCTCAACAGCATCCGCGACATCTGCGCCTTCGTGTTCAAGCAGACCGTGGTGAACCCACAGTGGCGCCGCGTGTTCGAGATCATCTTCCACAAGTGCGAGATGGTGCAGGACAACGGCGCGATCTTCGAGCGCCAGCGCCAGTCGCACAAGGAAGGGCTGGTCAAGATGCACGAGCACCTGCGCATGGCCGTGGAATGCGGCCAGCTGCCGGCGGACCTCGACATCCCGCTGGCCGTGAATGCCTTCCACGCGGCGGTTGGCGGCGTGCTGGCGCACTGGCTGTTCTCGCCCGAGGATTTCGAACTCAACAACGAAGCCGAGCGGCTGGCCGACGCCATGATCGACATGCTGCGCTTCTCCACCGCACTCCGGAAAGGCTACGTGCCGCGCCCGATGGCGCCGATCGACGCCGAGATGGCCACGCTCTGCAGTGCGTCCGCCCCGCCAGCCCTGGCAGACTGACTCCCGTTATCCCCGCAGCGCCTCGCGCCAGCGCGCCAGGAACGCCCGCTTGCGCAGGGCGTCCTGCGCGGCCAGCAGGCCGGGGCCCACGCTGATCGGCTTGAGCGCATAACCCAGCCGCTCCGCCAGCGTCTGCGCCGTGTAGGCGCTGTCGGTATCGGTGCGGATCGTGTAAAGCTGGGAAGTCGACTTGCCGAGCTGCGCCTGCCCCTCGCGCGACAGCACGAAGTCCAGCCACAGCCGCGCTGCGTTGGGCCGCGGCGCCTGCCGGGCGATGAACGCCACGCGGGACATCACCAGCGTGTAGTCGCGCGGCGCGATCACCCCGATGCTGGCGCCGCGCTCCATCAGCGACAACGCGTACGACCCCAGCAGGTTGTAGCCCAGCACCAGTTCCCCGCTGGCGATGCCTTCGATCATGTCCGCGGTCGAGGCCGAGAGCTTCACGCCGGCGCGGCCCAGCGCCTGCGCCAGATACCAGAACTCGCTGCCCATGCGCGCGTCCTGCTGCGCCAGCAGGTAGCCCACGCCCGAACGCTCCACGTCATAGGTCACGATGCGCCCACGCCACTGCGGCCCGCGCTCCTGCAGCAGCCGCGCCAGCCCGCTGCGGCTGCCGGGCACATGCGCACCATCGAAATGCTTGCGGTTGTAGACGATCACGGCCGGCTCGAAGGTCGTGCCCCAGGCCTCGTCACGCCAGACCGCCCAGCTTGGCAGGCCGGCGCGCTCGGGCGATTCGTAGCGCTGGGCATAGCCATCGTTGACGAGCTTGATCTGGAGGTCCATCGCCGTGCTCCACAGCACATCGGCGAAGGCCGCGTCGCGCGGCGCGCGCGTGGTGCCCAGCGCAGCACTCTCGGCCAGGAAGCGATCGTTCAGCTCCAGCGTGTTCAGGTCTGCATAGCGCACGCGCACGCCGGGGTAGCGCGCTTCAAAGGCCGCGATCAGCGGCTGCACCACGGAGAGATCCGTGGACGCGTAGACTGACACCGCGCCCTCACGCTGGGCCCGTTCGATGATGCCGGCGTACTCGGGCGGATAGCCGGCCGGCACGCGCGGCGCGGCCTGGGCCAGCGCGGGCAGGGCGGCCAGCGCGGCGCCCGCGCGCAGCAGGTGCCGGCGCGCCGGCGACGCGGGCGCGGAGGATGGCGTCGGCAGGGACGATGTCAGGACGCGATTCGGCAAGGCGGAACGGAGGGCGATGAGGGACAGGCCGCCGACACCGGCGGGCAGGGCGGAGGTATTATAGGCGCCCTCGGGACGCGCCCGCGCCCTCGATTCCCGATCCGGCGGAGGAGGTCCGGCATGCGTATCCTGCTGGTAGAAGATGAGGTGGAACTGGCCCGCTGGGTGGCCCGCGCGCTGGAGCAGGGCGGCTTCGTCATCGAGCACGTGGCGGACGGCCTGCAGGCCGAAGCCCGGTTGATGGCCGAGGAATACGACGCCGTGGTGCTCGACCTGCGCCTGCCCGGCAAGGACGGCCTGGCCGTGCTCAAGGCCATGCGCGGCCGCGACGACCGCACGCCGGTGCTGATCCTGACCGCCCAGGACACCCTCGACGAACGCGTGCGCGGCCTGAACCTTGGCGCCGACGACTACCTGCCCAAGCCCTTCGCCATCGCCGAACTGGAGGCGCGCATCCTGGCGCTGATCCGCCGCAGCCGCGGCCGCGCCCATCCCCGCCTGCAATGCGGCACGCTGGTATTCGATGGCGAGACGCGCAGCTTCACGCTCGGCGGCGCCCCGCTGGCGCTCACGCCACGCGAATCCACGCTGCTCGGCGCGCTGCTGGCCCGCAGCGGCCAGCCGCTGACCAAGGCGCAGCTGCTCGACAAGGTCTTCTCGCTCGATGCCGACGTGAGCCCGGACGCCATCGAGGTGCTGGTCTACCGCCTGCGCAAGAAGCTGACCGGCCATGGCGTGACCATCGTCACGCTGCGCGGCTTCGGCTACCTGCTGGAACCCGAGGCCGAGGCCTGACATGAGGCGCCGCCGCCCGCGCACGCCAACGCCGGCGCGGCCCTGGCTGCGCGGCAGCCTGCGCCGCCAGCTGCTGATCCTGCTCGTGCCGGCGCTGGCGCTGATGATGGCGGTCGATTCCTGGTTCACCTACGGCACGCTGCGCCACGCCGCCAATACCGCCTACGACCGCTCGCTGTACGGCTCCGTGCGCACCATCGACAACGCCATCGGCATGGCCGGCGAAAGCGTGCAGCTGACGCTGCCGGACGCCGCGATGGAGATGTTCGAGACCGCCGCGCAGACCCACGTGTTCTACCGGGTGTCGATGGAACGGGCCGGGCGCGTGGAGACCGTGACCGGCTACGACGACCTGCCGCTGCCGGCCGGCGCGCTCGTCAACAACCAGACCCGCTTCTACGACGCCACCTATCGCGGCGAGCCGGTGCGCATTGCCGCGATGGCGCGACCGGTCTACCGGCCCGACGCGCGCATCCGCGTGATCATCCAGGTGGCCGAGACCGCCGAACCGCGTTCGGCGCTGATCGCCAATGTCTGGCGCAGCGCGCTGCTGCGCGACCTCGCGCTGATCGTACTGTCGGCCCTGATTCTCGTAGGCGGCGTGACCTATGTGCTGCGGCCGCTGCAACGCGTGCGCGACGATGTGCGCGCGCGCTCGCCCGAAGACCTGACGCCGCTCGAATTCGACCGCGTGCCGGTGGAGGTGCGCCCGCTGGTAGACGCGGTGAACCTGCACGTCTCGCGCTCCGAGGCCATGGCGCAGTCGCAGGCGCAGTTCATCGCCGATGCCGCGCACCAGCTGCGCACGCCGCTGGCCATCCTCAAGACGCAGGCCGAGTTCGCCCAACGGCAACTGGCGGCGCCCGGCGGCGAGGCCGCGCGCGAGGCCGCCGGCGAAGCGGTGGGCGGCATCGTCACGCAACTGGAGCAGGCCGCGCGGCTGACCAACCAGCTACTGGCGCTGGCCCGCGCGCGGCAACCGATGCGCGAGGGCGGCGGCCCGGCCGAAGTCGTGGGCGAGATCGACGCGGTGACCGTGGCGGAACAGGTGGCGCTCGACTACCTGCCGCTGGCACGCGGCAAGCAGCAGGACTTCGGCTGGGAACGGCCGGCGGGCCTGACCCTGCCGGTGCGCGCCGACGCCGCACTACTGCGCGAGGCACTGGCCAACCTGGTGCACAACGCAATCCAGTACTCGGGGCGGGGCAGCCGCATCACGTTATCCGCCGCACGCGTAGGCAGCGACGCGCTGCTGGTGGTGGAGGACGATGGCCCCGGCATTCCCGAAGCCGAACGCGAGAAGGTGTTCGCGCGCTTCTATCGCCGGTTGGAAAACACCGAGCCAGGATCGGGGCTCGGCCTCGCCATCTCGCGGGAGATGGCCGCACGCTTCGGCGGCACCGTGGTGCTGCGCGAAGGCGTGCAGGGCAGGGGGGTGCGGGCGGAATTGAGATTGCCGATGGCTGACGCCGCGTAGATGCGCTTCGATCACGCAGCACGGAGGGCGGGTCTGAGGCCTGGTACTGGCTACTCCTGGCCGGGTTTCTCCTGACCATTCCATGCACATCGCCATCAATGCGTGCGCACGAAAGCGGGTGACAGAGAGATTCGACAGCCTATTCTTCGACTGACCGCCCTCCTGCGCCGACCTACCGCGGCTTCACCACCGCCTCCTTGCAAGGGTCCTTCCGCTCCACCGGCGGCACGCGCACCACCTCGTCGAAACCGTCGGCGGGGCTGTCATCCTCCAGATAGCCCACGCTGAGCACCTGCGCGGCGTTGCCACGGATCCAGCGGGGCACGCCGAGGTCGCGCCGCACGTGGCCGTTGCCGGCGATCAGGACGGCGCCGCGGCTGGCGTAGGGGGCCAGCGTGCGGGCCATCACGGCATCGCGGGCGGCCTGGGCGTTGAGCATGCCGGGCAGCATCGCCTTGGGGAAGTTGCCGCAATGGCCGGCGTCCAGCGTCGCGGTCTGCGCGGCCACGACTTCCATCGGCAGCGGCCTGTCCAGCCCCAGCGCGGCCTGCTGGTCCTGCGGGAAGACCGCGCCCAGCCCGCCGCGCACGATCTTCGCGGCATCTGCGCGCGAGAGGTTCGCGGCCAGCAGCGGCAGGTCATATTGGAGCGCCAGCGCCACCACGGGCCGGTACAGCGGCCACTGCCAGCCGGCTGCGCTGCCGGCCTGGGCGATCAGGTAGTCGGCATCGCCCGGCCGTTCCTTGCGGGCGCGGTCGATGTCGGCCTGCCGTTCCCGGTCGAACTGTTCCATTGCCACCGCCGGCCGCCAGCCAGCTTCCACCGCACGGGTCAGCGCCTGGAGCCGGGCCGCCTGCGCCGCGGCATTGTCGTGGACCTCGCCCAGCAGCACGTACTGGCGGCTGGGGAAGGTGGCGCCGATGGCCTCCGGCGACGGCGGTTGCGTCGCGCAGCCGGCCAGCATCGCCAGCGCCATGCCGAGTATCGTCGCGCGCATCATGGCTTCGCTCCTGTCGGGACCTCTTGGGACATCTGGGACATCTGGGACTCCGGCACGTAGACCATCGAGCCATCCTTCAGCCGGTAGGCCACGCCGGCCTTGATGCCGTCGCCGCTGCCTACCTGCCCGCTGGCCTGATAGCGCACGATCTTCTCGCCCTGCCGCGACACGATTTCCATATTGGGCTTGCCCGGGTTGGTGATGACCGTTACGTCGTCGTGCGTGAACGGGTTCATGGGATTCTGGGCGATGGCCACCAGCAGGGCGGCAATCACCACCAGGAATACATCGATCAGGTTGACGACCGAGAGGATCGGGTCGTCGGCCTCGCTTTCGTCCAGGAATCTCATGGGGCCGCCTCGCGCGCCTGGCCGAGCCAGACCAGTTCCTCGGCCAGCCAGCGGCGGCGCACGTTGACCACCCAGAAGGTGATGCTCGCCGCGATCAGCGCCAGGATCACCGCCGAGAACGCGATGGTCAGGTTCTCGCCCACATTGGCGAGGTTGCCGCCGGACAGGCTTTTCAGCGCCGGCCCCATCGGGATCATGGTGGCCACCAGCCCGAGCATCGGCGCCACGCGGGTGGCGATGCGCAGGCGCTCCAGCAGCCGGTGCGCGGCCACGTCCAGCGCGTCCGGGTGGCTGACCCCGTGGGTCTGGGCCCAGGCCACCAGCAGATAGCCGCGCCCGGATTCGATCCCATGCCGGCGGCGCAGCCACGCCTGCATGGCGAACTGGCCCAGCGCCCAGAACGCGTAGAGGAACAGCAGGCCGATCATGGCCAGCGTGGGGTACAGGAATAGCTGGCCGATGTCATACATCAGCGTTTCGAGGACGGTGGGCGTCATAAATATCGTCGCGATGAATAATGAAGCGATAAATCTACATACGTTGATTCTTCATGGCGATGACTATCCAATGATCGCCGCTGCCAAGCCACGCATAGTACCGGCAGCGGCGCCAAGCTCCACCCTATTCCCTGTGCGCCGCGAAGCCCGTGCGGCCAGGCGCGATGTCATTGCGCAGCGTCAGGGCGGGGATCTCGTATTGCCCCGAGTTCTGCGGACGATAGGGAATCGGCGCGGTATCGAACAGCGCGTCGAGCCGCGCGCCCAGTGCCTCGCGGATCGACGCAAAACGCGCGTCGTCCATCTTGCCGCTGCGATAGGAGACAAACGGCGGCAGCACGTCGAAGCCGGGGTAGTACAGCACGCCGTGCTGGATCGGGAACAGCAAGTCGTCGATGGGGCCGTTGATGCCGCGCGCGCTGTAGTGCGAGTCCCAGCCGCCCGTGGTCACCACCAGCATCGCCCGCTTGCCCTGCATCGAGCCTTCGCCGTAGCGGTCACCCCAGCGCGCGTCCGAATGCTCGCCCACGCCGTAGGCGAAGCCATAGGCATACACGCGCTCGACCCAGCCTTTCATGATGGCCGGCATTGAAAACCACCAGAGCGGGAACTGGAAGATCACGGCGTCGGCCCAGCGCAGCTTGTCCTGCTCGGCGGCGATGTCGGGGCTTTGCCAGCCGCCCGCGAAGGCGCGCTTCGAGTCGAGCGAGGGATGGAACGGCGTGCCGGCCTGGTGCTCGAGCGTGTCGCCGGCGTCCAGTTGCGGCTTCCAGCCCATCGCGTAGAGGTCCGAGACCTGCACCGTGTGGCCGTTGGCCGCGAGCCGCTGCATCGCAAAATCCTTGAGGGCACCGTTCAGCGAGGTCGGTTCGGGGTGGGCGTAGACAATCAGCACGTTCATGGCGGTTCTCCTGATGGGAAGGGAAGGGATGCCCCAAGGATGGCCAGCCGTCCGGTATATTGGAAATGAATTTCCAATATCCTCGGTATTATGATGAATAATCTCCGGCGCCTGGACCTGAACCTGCTGCTGACGCTCGACGTGCTGCTGGCCGAGCACAACGTCACGCGCGCGGCAGAACGGCTGCATTACTCGCAGCCCTCGGTGAGCGTGCATCTGGCCAAGCTGCGCGAGATCTTCGACGATCCACTGCTGCTACCCGGGCCGCGCGGCATGCGGCCCACGGCCCGCGCCGAGTCATTACGCGAGCCGCTGCGGCAGGCGCTGGCGGCGCTGGAAGCCGCCGTGGCCCCATCCAGCCCGTTCGATCCCGCGCAGGCGGACCACACCTGGCGCGTGGCTGCCACCGACTACGGCGAATCGACCATCGTGCTGCCAGCGCTCGCCGCCCTGCGCGCGGCGGCGCCGGGCACGCGGCTGGCGGTGCTCGACATGGTGCCGGCCAGCATCGCCCGCCAGGCGGAGCAGGGCGAGATCGACCTCGCCTTTCACACCTCCGATGGCGCGCCGCCCGGCCTGCGGCGCCGCGCGCTGTTCACCGAGCGCTACGTGCTGGTGGGCCGCGCCGGCCATCCGCGCCTGAAGCGGCGGCCCACGCTGGCGCAGTTTGCCGAGTTGGAACACGTGATGGTGTCGCCCGATGGCGGCGGCTTCTTCGGCGTGACGGACACCGCGCTGGCAGCGGCCGGCGCCACGCGCCGCGTGGTGTTATCGGTGCCGCACTTCCTGTTCGTGCGCGCGGTGCTGGAGCGCACGGACCTCGTGGCGATGCTGCCCGAGCGGCTGGTGCGCGATACGGCGACGCTGGAGGTGGTGCAGGCGCCGGTGGAGGTGCCGGGCTATGAGATGTCGATGCTGTGGCACGAGCGCGCCCATCGCGACCCCGCGCACCAGTGGCTACGCGAGTGCATCGCGCAAGCCACCAGTGTTTAGCGGCGTCAGTGCGTGACTGCCGCCGGCTCGCGTTGCGCGAGCGGGTTGCCTTCCGAATCGATCTGCAACGGCCCCGTGCCGGAGAACCGGTCGAGCGCGAGGTAGATCACCGGCGTGATGAACAGCGTAATGACCTGCGAGAACAGCAGGCCGCCCACCACGGCCAGGCCCAGCGGCTGGCGCAGTTCGGCACCGGCCCCCAGGCCCAGCGCCAGCGGCAGCGCGCCCATCACGGCCGCGAACGTGGTCATCATGATCGGCCGGAAGCGCAGCAGGCAGGCCTGCCGGATCGCCTTGGCCGGCGCCATGCCGTGGTCGCGCTGCGCCGCGAGCGCAAAGTCGATCATCATGATCGCGTTCTTCTTGACGATGCCAATCAGCATCAGCACGCCAATCGTCGCGATCAGCGACAACTCCACGTTGAACAGGAACAACGTCAGCAACGCGCCGATGGCCGCCGACGGCAGCCCGGCCAGAATCGTCAGCGGGTGGATGTAGCTCTCGTACAGCACGCCCAGCAGCGTATAGATCACGGCGATGGCCGCCACCAGCAGCACTACCTGCGTGGCTTGCGAGGACTGGAACACCGCCGCGTCACCGCCCCAGCTGGTGAAGATGGCCGACGGCATCTCGATCTCCCGCTTGTAGCGGTCGATCTTGGCCGAGGCCTCGCCCAGCGCCGCACCCGGCGCGAGGTTGAACGACACCGTCACCGACGGCAGCTGCCCCTGGTGGTTCACGGCAATCGGCCCGACCCGGCGCTCGGTGGTGGCAAACGCCGACACCGGCACCATCTGCCCGGTCTTGCTGCGCACATAGAGCTTGGAGAACGCGGTCTCGTCCACGCGGTCCACATCGGCGGCGGTCAGGATCACGTAGTAGTTGTCGATCGGCGTGTAGATCGTCGACACCTGCCGCTCGCCGAAGGCCGTGTACAGCGCCGTGCGTACGTCCTGCATCTGCACGCCGAGCGCGTTGGCCTTGTCCCGGTCGATGGTCAGCTGCGCTTCCAGGCCCGATTGCTGGGAATCGCTGGTCACATCGCGGAAGATCGGTTCGGCGCGCATCTTGGCCATGATCTTGTCGCTGTATTCCTGGAGCTGGCCCGCCTTCACGCTCTGGAGCGTGTACTGGTAGCGGCTCTTGCTCTGGCGGCCGCCCAGGCGCAGGTTCTGCACCGGCGAGAAATACACCGCCAGCCCCGGCACGCCGGACACATCCTTGCGCAGCGACTCCACCACCTGCGGCATCTTGGGCCGCTCGCCCAGCGGCTTCAGTTCCACGAACATCCGGCCCGTGTTGATGGCCGGCGAGGGCCCGCCGCCAATCGACGCCACCACGCTCTTCACCGCCGGATTGGCGCGAATCCGCTCGGCGGCGTCGCGCAGGCGGTCGGCCATGGCATCGAACGAGATGTCCTGCGGCCCTTCGGCATTGACCTGGATCTGGCCGATGTCTTCCTCGGGGAAGAAGCCTTTCGGAATCTTGACGAACAGCACGGCGGTCAGCACGAAGGTGAGCCCCGCCACGCCGAGCACGAAACGCCGGTGCGCCAGGCACCAGTCCAGGCCGCGGGCGTACTTGTGGAGCGTCCACTCGAAGAGGTCCTCGAACCACTGCGTGCTGCGCATGCCGATGGTCTGCTTCTGCTGCACGTGCGGCGCGGCGGCGCTGGCTGCACCGGATGCGTGGTCGCCGTAGGCGTGCTGGGACTCGTCCACCGGCACGTTCTCGGCCGAGAGGAAGCGCGCGCAGAGCATCGGGATCAGCGTCAGCGACACCAGCGCCGACACCAGGATCGACAGCGACACCACCGCCGCGAACTCGTGGAACAGCAGCCCGATCACGCCCGGCATGAAGAAGATCGGGATAAACACGGCCACCAGCGAGATCGAGATCGACAGGATCGTGAAGCCCATCTCGCGCGAGCCCACCAGCGCGGCCTTGAGCGGCGGCACGCCTTCCTCGATGTGCCGCACGATGTTCTCGAGCATCACGATGGCGTCGTCCACCACCAGCCCCACGGCCAGGGTGATGGCCAGCAGGGAGACGTTGTCCAGGCTGTAGCCGAACGCCTTCATCAGCGCCACCGTGCCGATCAGCGAGATCGGCAGGGACACCGTGGGAATCAGCGTGGCGGCGGCGCGGCGCAGGAACAGGAAGATCACCAGCACCACCAGCGCCACGGTCAGCGCCAGCGTGAACTGCACGTCATGGATCGATTCGCGGATGGAGCGCGAGCGGTCGTTCACCACGTTCACGCTGACCGAGCCTGGCATCTGCTGGATCAGGCGGGGCAGGGCGGCCTTGATGGCATCCACCACGGCCACGGTGTTGGCGTCCGGCTGGCGCAGCACGGCCAGCACGATGGAGCGCTCGTTGTTGAGCCAGCTGCCGGTCTTGAGGGTCTCGACGCTGTCTTCCACATCGGCCACGTCCGAGAGCCGCACCACGGCGCCGCTCGGCTGGCTGGCCACGATGATGTTGCGGAACGCCTCGGCGCTGGTCATCTGCCGGTTGGCCTGGATCGTCAGCGTCTGGCGCGCGCCGTCCAGCGTGCCGACCGGCGTGTTGGCGTTGGCGCGGTTCAGCGCGGTGGCCAGCTCGTCGAGCGTCAGCCCGCGCGCCGCCAGCGCGTCCGGGTGGGCGCGCACGCGCACCGAGAAGCGCTTCTGGCCGAAGACCTGCACCTGCGCCACGCCGGGCAGGGTGGCCAGCGTCGGGGAGATCAGGTTGTCGCCGAACGCGTTCAGCTCCGCCAGGCTCATCGCGGGCGAGTTGATCGCCAGCAGCAGCACCGGCGCATCGGCCGGGTTCACCTTGCGGTAGGACGGCGGCACGGTCATCTCGATCGGCAGCGAACGCTGGGCGCGGAACAGCGCCGCCTGCACGTCCACGGCCGCATCGTCGATGTTGCGGTCGCTGTTGAACTCGATCGTGATGCTGGAATTACCCAGCGTGTTGGACGAACTGATGACGGTGACGCCCGGAATCGTGGCGAACTGCTTCTCCAGCTGCGTGGCCACCGAGGCGGCCATGGTCTCGGGGCTCGCCCCGGGCAGCGTCGCCGTGACCTGGATCACCGGCGAGTTGAAGCTGGGCAGCGCTGCGATGGGAATCGTCGGATACAGCACGATGCCCGTCACGATGACGGCCAGGCACAGCAGCACCGTCATGACGGGCCGGCGGATACAGAGTTCGGACAGCGTCATGATCTAGTGCTTCTCTGCCACGGCCGCCGGGGCAGCGGGGGCGGCAGGGGCAGCGGAGGATGAGGCGTCGCGCGGGCGGGCCTCGCGCACCAGCGCGCCGGGGCGCAGGTTCTGCGCGCCCTCGGTCACCACGCGGGCGCCCGGCTGCACGCCCTCGATCACGGCGGCGGCGGCGGTGGTGGCCACCACGGTCACCGGCACGCGCGTCACGGTGTGGTCCGCGCCCACGGTGTAGACGAAGCGGCCTTCCGGGCCGGTGATGACGGCCTGCGGTGGCACGCTGAGGGCGCCCTTGAGCACCTGCACCGTGGCGCTGACGTTGGCGTAGGTGCCCGGCCAGAGCCGCTGCGCCTGATTGTCGAACATCGCCTTCACGCGGATGCTGCCGTACTGCGGATCCACGGTGTTGTCGACGAAGGTGATCTTGCCGGTCACGGGCGCCTTGTTGCCGTCGTTGGGCACGGCGGTCACCTCGACCGGGCCGGCATGCAGCGCCTCGCGCAGCGCGGCGAGCTGGCGCTCGGGCAGGGTGAAGCTGACGGTGACCGGCGAGATCTGCGCCACGGTCACCATCGGCGTCGCCGTGGCGGGGGTGACGAGCGAGCCCGGGAAGACGTTGATCACGCCGGTGCGGCCGCCAATCGTCGCGCGGATGGTGCCGTAGCTGATGGCCACGCGGTTGGCCTCGATCGCGGCCTGGTCGGCACGGATGGTGGCCTCGAAGCCGTCCAGCTTGGCCTGGGCCGTATCCACGGCACTCTTGGAGACGAAATTGCGCGCCAGCAGCTCCTGGCTGCGCGAGAGCGTGCGGCGCGCATCGGCCAGGTCGGCCTGGTCGCGCATCAGCTGGGCGCGGGCCTTGGCCAGGTTGGCCTCGTCCATGCGGGTGTCGAGCGTGAACAGCAGGTCGCCCGGCTTCACGGTCTGGCCTTCCTTGATATGCACGGTCTGGACGGTGCTGGACACCTGCGGCCGCACCTCCACGGTCTGCATGGCGGTGACCGTGCCGTTGGCGGTCACCTCCAGCGGCACGTCGCCCTGCTGGACGATGGCCGTGGCCACCGTCGTGGCAACGGGGCCCTTGGGTGTGGGCTTGGGCGCGAACCACGTCTTGTAGCCAAACCAGCCTGCCCCGGCAATGACGATCACCGCCACGATGGCGATCCAGGGCGAAGTGCGGCCGCGCCCCGTGCTGGTGGACGCGCTCCAGTTGCCATCGACGAAGCCCTTGGGCCGGTCGATCCCGTCTGTTTTCATGTGAGGACCCTCAAACTCCGCATGGCGCGCGCCCGCTCCCCGGCACCGGCTTCTTGGAGCCGGTTTGCCCGCGCAAACCACTACTAGTACCGCGCCTTGGCCGTCGAGGCCAGCGCGTCGTATTACAACCTGTTACAGCGCCAGGGGGATGGTTGGGCCGGAGGAGGGAGGATCTGGCCCGAAGACGCTTGTATCTGACTTAAAACATTAGCAGAAAAGCACGATCGGGCCACTCGGGACTAACGCCTGAGGGGGGCAGAACGTCGATTTCGTTACGGATTGGGGGGCCGATTGATGTTTTCCACCGACACTTCGCGCGGCCCCGGGATCACCACGGCGGCATCCCCGGCCCGGATCACCCCCGGCGTGGCCACGCTCAGGTACACGCCCGAATAGCCGCTGCGCACCATGTCGCGCACCGCGTGGGCATAGCCGAGGATGGCGTTGAGCTTGTAGCAGGGCTGGCGCGGCGCGCGCACCACCAGTTCCACCTCGCCCACGTGCAACTGGTCGCCAATCCACAGGGACGACTCCAGCAGCCCCTGCAGGGTCAGGTTCTCGCCCATGGCGCCGAAGGCCAGCGGGCGCTCGGCCTCCTCCACGCCGGCCTCGCGGCGCCGTGCGTTCCACCAGGTGTAATGCTCGATCGGGTAGGCGTAGACCGCCCGGTCCCGCCCGCCGTGGACGGTCAGGTCGGCCTGCTCGTCGCCCGCCAGCCCGCGCAGGTGCACGCCGACGGCAATCGGATGGTGCAGGGTACTGAGCGGATGCTTGCGGATGGCGGAGAGCACCACGGCTTCGGTGCCGGCCCCGGCCACCACCAGCGGCAGGCGGATGCCGACATTGACGGCCAGCACACGGCCGGTGGCGCCACCGCCCGAGGCGGCTGGGTTGGGACGGGGATCGGTCTCGGCCACGGTACGCCCTCCTTGCGTGTGCGGGGCCGCGCGGGCTCGTGGTCCCGCGCTGCTTTGGGAGACTGCTACGACATCTGCTACGCGCTGCGCGGTGTCCAGTGGCAGCCAAGCGCCCGCGCCCGCTGCGAAATCGCCAGTCCGAGCGCGATCAGCAGCGCCGCACCCCAGTGCAGCGCATCGGGCCCGGCCACGGTGTAGATGGCCGCCCCGGCCATGGCGCCCAGCGCCTGGCCCAGGTAAATCGAAGAGGAATTGAGCGAGATGGACGCCGCGGCCTGGTCCGGCCCCAGCAGCACCAGCCGGGCCTGCTGGGCGCTGTTGGTGGCAAATCCACCCACGCCCCAGAGCATGAACAGCGCCACCAGCGCCCCGACATGCCAGCCGGCCAGCGGCCACAGCAGCATGGCGGCCAGCGAGGTGGTCAGCGCTACCTGCACGATGCGGCTCGGCGTCACGCGGTCCATGCGCGCGGCGGCCACCACGTTGCCGGTCACGCCGCAGATCCCGTAGGCCAGGAACATCAGGCTCAGCGCGCCGCCACTGATACCGAAACGGTCCCGCATCAGCGGGGCGATGTAGGTAAACATCGTAAACATGCCGGCCGACTGGATCATCGTGGTGGTCACCACCAGCATGATCGGCTTGTGGCGCAGCACGGCGGCCCATGCCTTGCGGCCCACCGGCGCCACCTGGAGCCCGGCGGGCAGCGCGCGCCAGACCGCCATCGACACCATCAAGGACAGCCCGCCCACCAGCCCCATGCTGACGCGCCAGCCCAGCGTGCTGGAGATGAAGGTGCCCAGCGGCACGCCCACCACGCTGGCCACGCTCCAGCCCAGGAAGACGAAGCTGATGGCCCGCCCGCGCGTGCGGGCATCCACCAGCAGCGGCAGCGTGGCGGCGGCCTGCGGGGTATAGATGGCGGCGCCGATGGCGGTGACGAAGCGGATTGCCATCAGCGTGGCGAAGCTGGGCGCCAGCGCGGCAGCCAGGTGCATCGCCCCGTATACCAGCAGCGCCCCGGCCAGCAGCAGGCGGCGGTCGATGCGGGACCCGAGCGTGGCGAACAGCGGCGCGCCCACGCAGGTGGCGATGGCAAACACCGAGATCAGCTGGCCAGCCGTGGCGGCGCTGAGCGCGAAATCGGCGGCAATGTCGTTGAGCATGCCGGTGACGATCATCGCGCCGGTGCCGATGACGAAGTTGCCGACGCACAGCGCCAGGAGCCTGGGATCCATGAAATGTGAGGGGATGGGGCGACAGATTGCCCCGAGTGTAGCGGCTTTGGCGCAATTCGGACCGGCGCCAATGTGGGGAAGGAGACGCTCGTGGAGCGTCTCCTGGGGGGCACTCAGCGGGACATTAGCGCGACAGGGTGGGCGTCAGCGCCTTGGGGTTGGCCACGCTCTCGTGGTTGCCGTCCAGCACGTCGAGGATGTTCTGGAATGCGGTGCGGAAGTACAGCTCGTAGCTGTCGCGCTCCACATAGCCCAGGTGCGGCGTGCAGATGCAGTTCTCCATGCGCAGCAGCGCGTGGCCCTGCAGGATCGGCTCGGACTCGAACACGTCCACGGCCGCCATGCCGGGGCGGCCCCGGTTCAGCGCGGCCACCAGCGCGCCATCCTCGATCAGCTCGGCCCGGCTGGTGTTGACGAACAGCGCCGTGGGCTTCATGCGCTGGAGGTCGGCCAGCTTGACGATGCCGCGCGTCTCGTCGTTCAGGCGCAGGTGCAGCGACAGCACGTCGCTCTCGGCAAACAGCTGCTCGGCGGACGCGGCCACGTTCAGGCCGTCCTCGCGCGCAGCCTGCTGGGAGGCCTCGCGGCCCCAGACCAGCACGTTCATGCCGAACGCCCGGCCGTACCCGGCCAGCAGCCGGCCGATCTTGCCGTAGCCCCAGACGCCCAGCGTCTGCCCGCGCAGCACCTGCCCGAGGCCGAAGTTGGGCGGCATCGTCGTCGATTTCAGCCCCGACTGCTGCCAGGCGCCGTGCTTCAGGCTGGCCACGTACTGGGGAATACGGCGCTGGGCCGCCATGATCAGCGCCCAGGTCAGCTCGGCCGGGGCCACGGGCGAGCCCACCCCTTGCAGCACCGCCACGCCGCGGTCGGTGCAGGCGTCGATATCCACATGGCCGCCGGCACGACCGGTCTGGCTGATGATCTTCAGCCGCGGCAGCTTTTCAAGTAACTGACGCGTCACACGGGTGCGCTCGCGGATCAGGACTACGGCCTCCACATCGGAGAGGCGCGCGGCCAGCTGGCCCACGCCCTTGACGGTGTTGTTGAACACCTTGACGTCGTGGCCTTCCAGCAGGGCGAAGCACGGCAGCTTGCGCACCGCGTCCTGGTAATCGTCGAGTACGGCAATCTTCATCGGTGACTCTTTGGCTTGAGGAGCGACATCGGGGCGGCGCCTTGGTGCGCACGGCAACAGAATCAGCGCGCGCCCGACAGTATTGTGGGCCGACCTGACGCAACATTGAATCCAGACATGGCTCGTTCCGCATCCGTGTGCGCCCTTGCCGACCCGCCAAAACGGGGCGCCAGATGCCTCGGCACAATGTTGCGCAGCAAAAAACAGGCGGAGTTTGCGGTGGTATCCTTGCCCGCTCCTGCGACGCGGCAGGCCGGATGCGACGGTAGAGCCACGCTCCCGCCCACCGCCCCGCGCCGCCGGACAAAGCCCCACCGGCCCCTGCCGCCCGCCATATGCGGGCGAAGCGCAACTGTAGCGCAGCCGCAGGGACCGCTGCGACCCCTGGGCGGATTTGCTTGTTGCGTAGTTGTAACGGGATGTGACGATTGCGTGTCCGAGTGCCCCATATCGAACATGGCGCACGGGACATCTCATTTCCGCACGCTATGGACGGCGCCGCCCCGGGAGCCTGACGCGGTACCCGGCAGGGCTTTGCCAAGGTTTCTTTCTCGCTTTGGAGTTGCTGTATGAACCACCCCACAATGCAAGGCACCCCGGCACTGAACGTACCGGCCTGGGTCAAGAACCAGAAACTGGTCGCATGGGTTACCGACATCGCCACACTGACCAAACCGGACAGCATCTACTGGTGCGACGGTTCCCAGGAGGAGTACGACCGCCTGTGTGAACAGATGGTCGCTGCCGGTACCATGCGCCGCCTGAATCCCGCCAAGCGCAAGAACTCATTCCTGGCCCTGTCCGATCCGTCCGATGTGGCGCGTGTGGAGGATCGCACCTTCATCTGCTCCGAAAAGAAAGAAGACGCCGGCCCGACCAACAACTGGACCGCGCCGCGCGAGATGCGCCAGACGCTGTCCGGCCTGTTCGACGGCTGCATGCGCGGCCGCACGCTGTACGTGGTGCCGTTCTCGATGGGCCCGCTGGGCTCGCCGATCGCCCATATCGGCGTGGAACTGTCCGATTCCCCGTACGTGGCCGTCAACATGCGCATCATGACCCGCATGGGTCGCGCCGTGTATGACGTGCTGGGCGCCGACGGCGAGTTCGTGCCGTGCGTGCACACGGTTGGCAAGCCGCTCGCCGCCGGCGAGAAGGATGTGCCGTGGCCGTGCAACCCCACCAAGTACATCGTCCACTTCCCCGAGACGCGCGAGATCTGGTCGTTCGGCTCCGGCTACGGCGGCAACGCGCTGCTGGGCAAGAAATGCTTTGCGCTGCGCATTGCCTCGACCATGGGCCGCGACGAAGGCTGGCTGGCCGAGCACATGCTGATCCTCGGCGTGACCTCGCCCGAGGGCAAGAAGTACCACGTGGCCGCCGCGTTCCCGTCGGCCTGCGGCAAGACCAACTTCGCCATGCTGATCCCGCCCAAGGGCTTCGAGGGCTGGAAGGTCACCACCATCGGCGACGACATCGCCTGGATCAAGCCGGGCCAGGACGGCCGTCTCTACGCCATCAACCCGGAAGCCGGCTACTTCGGCGTGGCCCCGGGCACGAGCGAGAAGACCAACTACAACGCCATGGCCACGCTCAAGGAGAAGGTGATCTTCACCAACGTGGCGCTGACCGATGACGGCGACGTGTGGTGGGAAGGCATGACCAAGGAAGCCCCGGCGCACCTGATCGACTGGCAGGGCAAGGACTGGACGCCGGCCATCGCCAAGGAAACCGGCGCCAAGGCCGCCCACCCGAACGCGCGCTTCACGGCGCCGGCCTCGCAGTGCCCGTCAATCGACGAGAACTGGGACAACCCGGCCGGCGTGGCCATCGATGCCTTCATCTTCGGCGGTCGCCGCAGCACCACAGTGCCGCTGGTGACCGAGGCCCGCAACTGGACCGAAGGCGTCTACATGGCCGCCACGATGGGTTCCGAAACCACCGCCGCGGCCGCCGGCCAGCAGGGCGTGGTACGCCGCGACCCGTTCGCCATGCTGCCGTTCTGCGGCTACAACATGAGCGACTACTTCGGCCACTGGCTGGCACTGGGCAAGAAGCTCGAAGCCGCCGGCGCCAGGCTGCCGAAGTTCTACTGCGTGAACTGGTTCCGCAAGGACGCCGACGGCAACTTCGTGTGGCCGGGCTTCGGCGAGAACATGCGCGTCCTGTCGTGGATGATCGACCGCGTGGAAGGCCGCGGCCAGGGCGCCGAGCACGTCTTCGGCACCTCGCCGCGCTACGCAGACCTGAACTGGAGCGGCGTGGACTTCTCGGAAGCGCAATTCCAGCAAGTCACCTCGATCGACCACGCCGCCTGGCAGCAGGAACTGGCACTGCACGACGAACTGTTCACCCAGCTGCAGCACAACCTGCCGCAGGACCTGGTGGAAACGAAGGACAAGCTGGCCAAGCGGCTGGCCGCCTGAATCTGCCGGGTTGGATAACGGAAGGGCGCCTGGGTGGCGCCCTTTTTTTTCGCAGGCTTCGCTTCAGCGATTTTCTAACTTCATTAATGAAGATCACATAGGTGAATCCCCAGTATGAGAAGTTTATGTGGTCGATAAATTCCTTCCGGTAGGCCGTATCGAAATCACCTCCGCCGTTCCGCTTGAATCGCTCAATCTCCTTCACGACCAGCTTCCGCGTTGCCGGGTCCGCCCCCTCAATTTAGACCTGGATAATTTCATTAAAGGTATCACCAATGAGATCGTAGTCCTCATGAAAATACCCGCCGATAAGCTGCTGAAGTGCAGGGTAGCGCGTCCTATCCACTTTAGCCAGATAACTAAAAAGTGCGATCATGGAGCATCAAAGCTTTCATCAGGAATCCCGATTGAAATAGGCCCCAAACAACTGCCACAGCTCCGGGCATTGAGATTCAGTCATAAATCAAATGTCAGACCGTCGTCAGGTACACCCATCTCATGGAGGGGAACTGCCAGTGCTTTTCTACAGACTGTTTTTCAGAAATCTTTGAATTTCGTCGAGAAAGGTTTCGTAGGTGAAGCCCCAGCATGACAGGTCGATATTGTCGCTGAATTCTTTTCTATAGACCTCTTCCACCCTGCCCGGGTTGTTTCCCTTTAATTTATCGATATCCCGCATTACTAATTCGCGGGCTGTCGGCCCTGACTCCCTAATATAGGCCTGAATAACTTCATGGGCATTGCCTCCCTCACAATCCTCATGAAAATAACACCCTATAAACTGTTGCAAGTGGGGATAAGGCGATCGGTTCATCATTAAGCTCAGACTCCAACGCAGGCGGTCAGAATATAGTATGGCATCTGGTTATATTCTTCGCTCCGAAGCACGTACCGTAACGGTACGTGCATCGTCCAGCTTGCCGGAATTGCGCATCAGTACTTTCCCGAGCGGTCTTGAAAACTTCTGACGTAGTTCCAGACGTGGATCCCCAGTCAATGACCATGCCATTATCCGACTACGATTGGCACTCAACATGTCGGAAATCGCTTTTTCTGCTGTCCGTAAATCGGTGAATGATGAGGCACTGATCAAGTGTCGCTCCATTACTAACCTCGCCCGCAATTCCTCCGCCGTTTTCCCCACGTGCTTCGCAATCGTGTGCCCACCGGGACCTTTCAGCGATTTCGCCTCATGCTGCGCTAGATCAATCCGCCCGGCGGTAATACTCGCCACCCGCGCGGCCTTCAGCATGCCAGCGAGGCCGAACCCCACACCAATATCCAGCGACAGCCCGATATTGCCGGCCATGTCCGGCGGCGCCTGCATGGTCTCTGCGAGCTTCGTTGCGCCCTGCTGGGTCAGTGTTGCAGTGTCGTGCCCGGTCCAGGCTTGTCGCATGCCGCGCCAGGCCGTGTCCGCGCCATGCATGCCGAACGCGATACAGCCAGCTTTCGTCACGCCAGTCGGTTCCGGCGCAATGCACAGCACCCCGGCACCCACCATCTCCAGCTCGCCGCCGACGATGTCCCACCCGCCCCATATGCGATTGGACATCATCTCACTCGGACTGATCGACCGGTGCGCCAGCACCGCCGCCAGTTGCGGCGCGCTCATGACCACGCGCACGCCGTCCATCTCGTCTGCCTGAGCCATCGGAATCTGGATGGCCATGAATGAAAAGGGCGCCCTTTTTTTATAGGCTGATGTGAATGAGATGCTCGACTTTCCGGAGGAACGCCTCGTGGCTGATTCCCCAGTCGATCTCTTCACCAAACTCCCTGCGATAGGCTTCTTCGATCGCGCCACGGTTTTCAGCCATGAACCTCTCAATATCCTGAATCACCCTCTTCCGCGTAGCGGGATCGGATTCCGAGATATATACCGCGATCAGATCCTCGATGCTGTTCCCAACCATATCGAAGTCCTGATTGAAATAGGCCCCAATCAACTGCCATAGCTCCGGGTATCGGGAATCAGTCATAAAATCAGCTTATCGGAAATGCTGTCAGTACGAAGTAGGGCATTCCATTGTATTGCTCTCGCAATAGCACCACGCGAACTTTGCGAGCATCCTCCAATCTGCCCGTCGTCCGCAAAACAACCTTGCCAACAGGTTTGATCGTAGCGGCATCGAAGCGCAGCTTTGCCGCCCCGTAGCCCGCCGCCCATGTCTTTATCTGGCCACTATGGGCGCGCAACGCCTCCGAGATGGCGAACTCGGCTGTGCGCAGGTCCGTGAACGATGATGCCGCCGTTAACCGGGGCTCCTGCATCAACCTCGCTCGCAATTGCGCCTCCGTTTTCCCCACGTGCTTCACAATCGTGTGCCCACCGGGACCTTTCAGCGATTTCGCCTCGTGCTGCACCAAGTAAATCCGCCCGGCGGTAATACTCGCCACCCGCGCGGCCTTCAGCATGCCAGCGAGGCCGAATCCCACGCCAATATCCAGCGACAGCCCGATATTGCCGGCCATGTCCGGCGGCGCCCGCATGGTTTCGGCGAGCTTGGCGGCGCCCTGCTGAGTCAGTGTTG